>NZ_JAOTRZ010000045.1 GCF_030247655.1 Trichlorobacter sp.
GGTTTGACTATAGCGTACAAATTGGGTAATTCAAATAGAAACTATGTTATGACGAGGTGGTTGAATGACAGCCAGAAGACATGCAGGTGTATTGCTTCATCCAACATCAATTCCAGGAGCGGATGGAATCGGCACCCTTGGAGATGAACTTGTCAATTTTCTTGATTTTCTTGCCCAGGCAAAATTTTCGCTCTGGCAAGTTCTGCCACTAACTCCCCCTGCTGCCGGAAATTCCCCCTACTCAGCCTACTCAGCCTTTGCCGGAAACCATCTGTTGATTGATCTGCACCAGCTGGTTAATGAAGGTGATCTCTTACCACAGGCAATCCAGAACAACTTCCCCCGTGACCACGTTGATTTTGACCAGGTAATTCCCTGGAAAGAGTCCCTGCTGCGTGATGCTGCCGAGAACTTTTTCAGCCAGGGCCAAACGCCGCGTCTGCAGGAGTTCTGGCAGTTTTGTGACACCACCTACTGGCTGCATGACTATGCCCTGTTTAAAGCCTTGAAACAGCACTACCACAACAAACCCTGGCACCGTTGGCCCAAAGAGCTGATGCTACGTATGCCTGCAGCACTTCAGCAGGCTTCAGTGAAATTTGGCGCGGAGATCGGCGTACAGAAATATCTGCAATGGCAGTTTTACCGTCAATGGAAGCAGACCAAACATGCAGCAGCAGAACGTGGCATTGCCATTATCGGTGACCTGCCGATCTTTGTTGCCCATGATTCAGCGGATGTCTGGTGTAATCAGGGCCTGTTTCTTTTGGATGACAAGGGCAAGCCAACTGTTGTTGCTGGTGTGCCACCGGATTATTTCAGCGCCACCGGCCAGTTATGGGGAAATCCACTCTACGATTGGGAGGCGATGGCCCAGCAGGGTTATGGCTGGTGGATCGCCCGGTTCCGCCAGATGTTTGAACTGTTTGATCAGGTAAGGATCGATCATTTCCGTGGTTTTGAAGCTGCCTGGCATGTGCCGGCAACCGCCAAAACTGCTGCCCACGGCAGGTGGGTGCCTGGTCCGGGAGCCGTTTTTTTTGATGCAGTGAAGGCATCGCTTGGTACGCTGTCATTTATTGCTGAAGACCTGGGGGTTATCACACCGGAGGTTGAGGCACTGCGGGACCGTTATAACCTGCCTGGCATGAAGATTCTGCAGTTTGCCTTTGATTCAGATGCTGCCAACCCGTACCTGCCCCATAATCACCTGCCAAACAGCGTGGTTTACACCGGCACCCATGACAATGACACCACCAAAGGCTGGTTTACTACCCTGCCTGCCAAAACCACCAACCGCATGTATGACTATCTTGGCCTTGCCGGCACAGAACCGGTTCAGGATCTGATCAAGGTGGCGCTGATGTCAGTTGCACAAACAGCCATTATACCGATGCAGGATTTATTGGAACTACCAACGGAAGCACGCATGAACCAGCCAGGAATTGCACTGGGCAACTGGAGCTGGCGCTATCAACCAGCTCAGCTAAAACAGGGATTAGCTGAGCACTACGCCCGACTGCTAAAGCGGTATGGCCGAGGGTAGCGAGCTAATATCAAATAATTAGCAGATTTTATCTGCTTCAGCCAATTGATCAAGCAACTTGGAAAGCTGCCGAACCTCATCACGGACAAGTTTTCTATCCTGATATACAGCAGCTGCGTAGATTACAGCAAACTGTTGCACCTGTTCATCGTTAGTTGCAATTGCAATCTCAAACAGGCCTTTATTTTCAGTTACAAGCGTTTCCCCGAACCTCTTTTTCAGCACCTGCCTGAAACGCCTGAGCAGTTGCTCCTCCTGATTACAACAGAACCTGTGCAGACGTAGCGTGCGTAATAAAAACAGCAGCAGCAGGCCAGAAACGACTAGCAGCGCCCACCTCCAGCGTGATTTTATTGCCTGCTCCAAGGTCTGCAATTTACTGCCTGCACTGCGCAGTTGACTGACTTGACGTTCAAAATCATAACTAACAACACTGCGATTCCAACGATAGTCCAGGGTATCAGCCAGCAATCTCAATCGTGCAGCCAGGCTCAGTTTTTGTTTAATATTCCAGACTGCCCCGGCATTTGTTGCAAAACGGCTCGGGTCGGTCCGCACCCAGCCTTTGCCTGCAATATATGCTTCTACCCAGACATGGGCAGCATCCTGCCTGACCAGATAGTAACCTCCAATCTGATTATATTCTCCGCCAAGATACCCCCCGACAAGCCGTGCCGGCACGCCGGCAGTACGCAGCAGCAAGGCCAGAGATGAAGCAAAAAACTCACAATGCCCCTGCTTTGAGACAAACAAGAATTGATGGATAGCATCTTTGCCCGTTGGCAGCCCTTCCCGACTATAGCGGTAACCGCCATTCAGAAAATGCTGTTCAGCCAGTTCAAGCCGTTCTTGATCTGTTTTCCCTGTTTTTTTAATCTGCTCTGCCAATTGCCGTATCTGTGGCGACAACTCTGCAGGTAGACGCAGGTAAAAATTAAGATTGATCATTTTACTGGTACGGAGCAGACCACCTGTACCTGATCTGACCTTATACCCTACCCGCTTGCCAAGACCCCTTGGATAGTCAAAAACGGCATCAGGTGAGACCCGTACAGACGGTAATGCAACCTCTGCAGCAGCATCAAGGCCAATCAGAATTTTGGATGCCGATGGTTCTGGATAAATGATCTGGGAGACCTGTTTTCCTGCAGGAACACTGGTTTCACTGGGCACTGATGGATTACGACTCCAACGACTGTTCTGAATAGTATTGAATACAGTACCACGCCAGTACGGAGGGGTTGTCTGTTGCTCCATTTCTGCCCTAAATGCCAAAGCCGCTGATTCGGCCATACTTGCTACAGCTCCTGGCTCCACCTTGTCGCTCATGCCGGTTGAACCGGAAGTCGGTTGATTTAAAAACGTCCAGAGCGGGAAGGCGGTTCTCGGCAGGATCGGAAACAGTATAGCCATGGCAGGCAGAGTGAGCAACGTCATGAGCAGCGCAGACAGGGCCACTCGGCGCACCTCCTTGCGGGTGAACGTTAGAGCACCGTCTTGGGCATGAAACGTCAACAGGACCAGAGAAACAGGAACAAGTAGCAGCAGTAGAGCCAGCCAGACAAGAAACGAGGGACTCAGATCAAAGAGCGATCTGGAGGCAAGACAGAAAAGGGCCAGCAGATTGACCTGCATCAGGTTGCGGATACTTTTCTCACCAGCCAAGCGCGCAGCAAGCATGATTACCAGCACACTCACCACCGGATGGATCGGGTTACTGCTGCTGTACTGCAGGGTATACCAGATAAAAACAGGTACCAAGATCAGGTTAAACTGCCAGTTTTTCAGGTGCCAACGGCCCTTAAACTCTTGCAGGATGCCAATTAGCAGCCCTGCGGCAAACACCAGACGTGGAGATAACTCAAGCCAGGCAAAAATCGGGATAACACCTGCAATGGCAATGGCAAAGCAAAGGATGGTAACCAGTCTGCTAGAGGTGACCATAGAGAGCCAATTCTGTCAACAGACAAGCGCCGTGACGACGACCTGTAGCTGGCTGGATAATCCGGTCGTTAAGACTCAGACCCACCGGCTGTACCATAACCCGCTGTGTTACCAGCCAGGCAGCATGTGATAACTTCTCTTCATCATCAACTCCCGGCAATGCTTCAGGCTTGATTATCAAAGGAGGCGCAGACTGACGGCCAAACTCCTTGACCAGCAGATCATCGCTACGGGCTGAAAGCTTCCAGTGAATCGCGCGTAGTGGCTCTGTCCCGGAATAATCCCTGATACTCTCCAACTCACCATCCAGACCGCGGCTTCGGTACACCCTGCTTCCATATTTTTTAGAATCTTCAACATCTCTGTCCAGACCGACCGGAACAGGGCGAGGATAGACAATGCACGACAGATCAAGCTGGAAACTCCAGAAGCGAGTGAAAAAATTTACCGGGAAGGGAGAGCTGACCCGGATCAGCCCCACAGAATGCCTGCCACGCTCAGGAAAAGTAAGTTCAATAGTGGTTTCAAGATGCTGACCTGCCCCGATAAATGGAACCATAACCTTACCGCCAGGCAGTTCAATCTGCAGCAGAAATGAAGGGATACGCTGTTTATCGTTATGCAACAACAGCTTAAAACGTCCGGGACTACCAGCAAACAGCTCTTCAGGTGGTAACAGCAGAGGAATAATACCCTTGATATTGATCATTCCGGCATAGCCGGTAACAACCATAAAACCAAGCATCCCCGCAACCACCAAAAACAGGAGATTATTGCCGGTATTAACGGCAGAGAACCCGAGCAGAATGGTGATAACGATATAGAGGGCTCCGGCCTTGCTGATCCTTAGACCAAAGGAAGCGGTATGCTGCTTATGATCTCCCGTAGCAGTTCTCCTCTGTCAGTTGTCTGCCCTGCCCTTATTACCAGGCGGTGGGCACAGACCGCACTGGCAATGCCTTTAACATCATCAGGCGCTACATAGCTACGACCAGCCAAAAATGCCGCTGCACGGGAAGCCTGAGCCAGACTTATGGCGGCCCTGGTAGAAAGCCCGATCTGAATCAATGGATGGTTACGGGTGGCCTTGACCAGGGCATGGATATACCCGATAACCTTGTCGGACAGATAGATATCCTGAGAGACCGTCCGGCGGGCGGGCAGAATCTCGCTGACTGATACCAGTGGCGCTATCCCGGCTATCCGCTCTCTGATACCACCAGTAGAAATTATCGAACGCTCAAGCTCCTCAGGTGGATACCCGATGCCGGTGCAGATTAAAAAGCGGTCAAGCTGCGACTCAGGCAAAAGAAACGTGCCACTCTGGTCAGAAGGGTTCTGTGTGGCAAAAACCATAAACGGATCAGGAAGCTGATGGGTAGTACCTTCAACGGTTACCCGGCGTTCCTCCATCGCCTCCAGCATGGCACTCTGGGTACGGGGCATGGCACGGTTGATCTCGTCCAGAAGCACAATATTGTTGAAAATTGGGCCTGGGATAAAGCTGAAATTCCCTTCACTCCGATTGAACACTGACAGCCCTGTGATATCGGCTGGCAGGAGATCACTGGTGCATTGCACCCTGCCAAAGGAAAGACCGGTGGCCCCGGCAAGGGCAAGGGCGATGGTTGTCTTGCCCAGACCAGGCAGATCTTCAATCAGGATATGACCACCGGAAAGCATGGCGATCACCGCAAGACGCACCACCTCGTCTTTACCCTGAAGATGATGGCTACACAACGTATTAACCAGCACAGAAACGGGTTTAACAGTAGGAGAAATATCCACAGTATCCTCAACTATCCAAGTATGTACCCTGCAAAAATATAAACAGTGTACCTCAAACGAAAACAGGGACTCAACCAATTTGGTTAAGTCCCTGTTTTATATGGTCGGTGCGAAAGGATTCGAACCTTCGACCCCTAGACCCCCAGTCTAGTGCGCTACCAGGCTGCGCTACGCACCGAAATCATATTCCTGATTTCGTTTTGTACATCCAACCACCCCTCCTAAAACGAGCGAAGAGTTTTTCTATCTAGCATAAGCCTCTATCTGTCGTCAATCTATTATCAGTGACTATTCCTCTTTAGTGGACAGTTGCAGTTCGCCACTAAGCCATGCCTGTTTAAAAATTCCAACCAACTGCGGATCAAATTGTTGCCCAGAACAACGCTCAAGTTCTGCAAAAGCAGCATCAATACCGAGTGCCTTTCGATAAGGACGATCTGACGTCATGGCATCAAAGGCATCAGCCACAGCAATGATTCTAGCGTGTAACGGGATATCTTCTGCCTGGCGCTTATGGGGGTAACCGGTCCCGTCATATTGCTCGTGGTGATACAAAACCCCCGGCACCACCCGTGCTAGCTGGGGTAGGTGCTCAATAATATCCACACCGGCTTCAGGGTGGCGACTCATCTCCCTGAATTCTTCTTCATTCAGACGCCCCGGCTTACGCAGAACCTGATCAGAAACACCGATCTTACCAATATCATGCATAATTGCAGCCAGACGCAGAGTATCCATCTCATCCTGAGGCAACCCCAGGTGACTGGCAATTAAAACCGAATACTCATGCACCCGCCTGGTATGACCACCGGTATAGGGATCTCGCTGTTCCAAAGCCTCGGCCAGGGCGGTGGTAACACCCAGAAAAGTCAAGCGCATCTCTTGATACATGGAGGCATTTTCAATGGCAATGGCAACCTGATCTGCCAGGGCCTGTACCAGTTCCAGGTCATCATCAGTAAAATTACCAGACTGTTTATTCAGCACTTGCAACACACCCCACACCTTTTCCTTGGTTGCCACTGGCGCCACAATCATATTTCTGGTTTCATAGCCAGTAAACCGGTCAACATCCGCTGCAAAACGATGATCCGAATTCACGTCATCCACAATCACCGCACCACCTTTGCGAGCCACCCAACCGGCAATCCCCTCCCCGGGCCTTAACCGAACCTCTTTCAGACACTGCCCCTTCACACCGCTTGCCGCCTCAAAATACAGTTCGCCGGTTTCATCATCCAACAGCAGTAAACTGGCTGCATCAGCACCCACACAGCGAGGCACCGCCTCTACCGCCAGACGTCTCACCTCAGCAGGATCAAGCGATGAATTCACCAAAGAAGCAAGCTCCATTAACGAGCGTAGAGAGGTCGCGGTTAATGATTCTGTTTTTTGACTGATTGGAGCCATGGACCTGTACCTTTTAAAATCAACCATGATAGTGTACGTATTCATTTCTACCATTATCACTCAACGTGTCAAGCTGAGAACCGGGAACAGGAGCTTATACGAATGACCACACACTCAGAGTATTTCCACCAGATCATGACCATTATGCGACGGCTGCGTGCACCGGGCGGATGTCCGTGGGATGCGGAACAGACCCATGAAAGCCTGAAGCGATACCTGCTTGAAGAATCCTATGAGGTATTGGAAGCAATTGACAACGGCTCTGATGAGCTGTTGAAGGAAGAACTTGGAGACCTGTTGCTGCAACCTGTCTTCCATGCTGCCATTGCAGAAGAGCGTGGTGCCTTTACCATGGACGACGTATTGGCAACCCTGGCTGACAAACTGATCCGTCGCCACCCCCACGTCTTTGGTGATCAGGAGATTAAAGACAGTGAAGCCCAGATCGCAAACTGGGAAAAGATCAAAAAAGAGGAAAAAGGTGATGAGCGTCGCTCAGCCCTGTCCGGTATCCCCCCTCACCTGCCAGCGCTTATGAAGGCCCATAAAATATCTGAAAAGGCATCCAGGGTTGGTTTTGACTGGGAACATGTGGACCAGGTCATGGCCAAGGTCATTGAAGAACTGCACGAATTTGAAGAGGCCATGGAACAGGGGCGTCAGGACCGTATGGAAGCCGAGCTTGGCGACCTGTTGTTTGCCATTGTTAACCTGGGACGCTTCCTTTCGCTGGACCCGGAAGAAGCGCTTCGCAAGACCATTGCACGCTTCCAGAACCGGTTCAGTCATATTGAAGATCGCCTGCATGCCACCGGACGTCACCTTCAGGATGCAAGCCTCGATGAGATGGAAGCATTATGGGCTGAAGCAAAAACAAGGGAGAATGCACAGTGAACCACTTGCAATAGCCGACTGTATGGAAGGATTTCAGCAGGTTGAATCCTTATCCACACAAACTGTGGAAAAACTGTGGATAGTATTGTGGATGAAACAGAAAAGTAATATTCTTACAAGCAATTTTTGCCAATTGCCTATTTTTTAATCATTATATTTTAATTGTGATTACAACCACTTAAGCCGTCTACAGAGTCAGCATGTCGATATTTCAACGTTTTTTTGTGTCAAGAGAAATAAAGCAGTTTTTTCTAAAAAAATGCTGTTCATAACTGTCAAAAATCAGACTTTTTTGAATGCCCTGAAATCAACACCTTCCAGAGACAATAAATTTTCTTTCATCAAAATACCACCTGCACCGCTGAACCCGGTCAAGGCTCCATTTGATGCCACTACCCGATGACAGGGAATTATAACAGGAACAGGATTGGCACCCAAGGCACCACCAACCGCGCGAGCAGCGTGAGGAGATCCAACTTCTTTCGCAAGTTGACCATAGGTACTGACACTGCCGTATGGAATATTTATGGTTAGTTGCAACACCTGCTGCCGGAATGGCGTAAGCAGCGAAATATCAACAGGCAGATCAAACCGTTGCAAACAGCCCTGAAAGTACTGCTCCAACTGTTTAGCCGCCTTTTTAGCAAGTTCAGAGTCACCAGTGGCTATCCTGTCAATATCAGACAGATCATCACCCGGCAACCAGACACGGCAGACTCCCTGTTCAGTTACAGCCACTGCACCAGGTCCCAGATTTGTCACATAGCGCACAACATGACAGACAGACATGACAGGCTACCTCCGCAGCTTTTTTTTCACCAACCCCAGAAATTCGCTGGCCTCTTCTGAACGGAACAGTCGACTGAATAGCCCATATGTCAGCAATGCAGAAAGCACCACACCGCTTAATCCTGCCGCCTTAAGCAGCTTATGCCCAGATAAAGACCAGTCAAGCAGCCCAGTCATCCACCAGGCAACCAACCCCATTGGCAAAGACGCAGCAACTGCTGACAGAGCAGTGCGCAGCATCCTTCTGCCACCCAACAGACCCGTTTTTCGACGTAGCAGCCAGAACAGTAGGAGCATGTTACCTAAGGCAGATAGAGACGATGCAAGGGCCAGCCCACCATGCTTAAGTGGTCCCATAAGCCAGAGACTGAAACCAAGATTCAGCACAAAAGATATAAATGCAGTAATAACTGGAGTTTTAGTGTCTTTAAGGGCATAGAAAGCCGGCGCCAGCACCCGCACCAGAGCTACGCAGGAAAGGCCAGCCGAGTAATAGACCAAGGCGCGCGCCGATTGCTGTGCCATGCTGTAATCAAACTGCCCCCCCATGAACAACATTGTCATTAAAGGCACTGCACAGACTGCAAGCCCAACAAGTGCCGGAATGGTCACAAACAGGGTCAGCCGCACTCCGTAGTTAAGTGAATCCTTCATGGCCTCAAGATCACCTTCGGCGGCCTGACGACTCATGGCAGGCAGTACAGCCTGAGCAATCGATACAGTAAAGACGCCCTGAGGGAATTCAAACAGGCGCTGAGCATAGTACAAATAGGAGACCGAACCTTGCGGCAGCAGGGAAGCCAGAATATTTCCAACCGTAATATTAAGATAATAGACCCCAACACCTAACGTGGCAGGCAACATCAGCAGCGCTATCTTCCTGACTTTCTTATCATTAAGCCCGAATTGCGGACGGATTGGAAAGCCTTTGCTCCAGAGCACCGGCAGCTGCAATAGCAGTTGAATCAGTCCCCCCAGCAGTACCCCCACTGCCAGGGCAGTGATCGGGTACTGAAAAAAAGGACGCAACAGCAAGGCAGCCAGGATCATGGCAATATTCAGGAATACCGTTGAAATGGCCGGGGTAAAAAAGTGACGCACCGTATTAAGAATCCCCATACACAGTGCCACCAGCGAGATAAAAAAGAGATAGGGAAACATGACCCGGTTCAGCAGCACGGTCAGCTCAAACTTGCCCGGTACCGCCATAAAACCAGGAAACATCAGCTTGATAATCAGAGGAGAAAACAGGATTCCCAGCAGCGTAATCAATGAAACCACGATGGTCAGCAGAGTGAAGCAGAGATTTGCCAGTTCCCGCGCCCTTTCCTCCCCCTCCTGCACCAAAGTTTCTGAAAATGTTGGCACAAAGGCCGCAGTCAGGGCCCCTTCGGCAAAGAAGCGACGCAACATATTGGGAATCTGAAAGGCAGCAAAAAAGGCATCGGTTACCATGCCGGCACCAAACAGGCGTGCCACCACGACATCCCGCACCATTCCCATCACACGGGACAGTATGGTAGCACTACCCAATATTCCGGCAGCCTTCAGAATACCCTTCTTTTCAGACATATGACCTGTTTCCTCTCACAACACTCTACTGGATGATCTTATTTTCAGCGGCCTGCGGTCTCAGTGGCAGTATAGGCTGCATAATGCAGATCGGTGGTCTGCTTATACCCCTTATAGATATATGCGGCTATCAGATTAAGCAACGGGTCGGTTACACCGTTAAGAAAGGCATAGCTGGTATTATCCTGCAGATGATGCTGGGCATGGTGCCGCTTTGAAAGCAGAATACCGAAAGTAGCAAGTAGTCGTGAAACAGTGGAAGTGGAACTGTGACACAGATAGTGGGATACCTCGGCAACAGATGACAGAATACCCACATAAACCAGAACAAACAGGACCAACGAAGGGGGCCTGAAAAAAACAGCTGACAGGCAGACAAATGTAAGATACCCAACCAGCCAGACCTTTGATCCGGTTTCCGTAAAATAGACTGCCAGCAGATTGCGTTTTTTGTACTGGGGGGTTTTGTGGTGCAGGTGAAAATTGGCAATCAACGGCCCTGCAAGAGACTCATACCGGTCATTATTGTCCATGAACATATGCACCAATCCGTTAATGAAATCAGTGACCAGAAATGCCGCCAGAATGGCCAGTATCTGCCAAACAGCACCGATGGAGTAGCGCCAAACATGGAACAGCAGACAGCACTGCAGAGACAGATTGGCAACGGCCACCAGGATACTGAACACCTGATACCGCTGTAAACTGGTATAGCGCTGCATGGCTGCGTTAAACTGCTGCTGTTTGCAAGAAATCTGAGACATCAGTTTGTGTCCTACAGACGCCTGGCCTAACGCCTGCGCTTTTGCTCCAGCTCCAGATCAAGATTTTTAAGCTTTTCCATGTTGAGCCGAAGTTCCTTGTTTTCCCGACTGAGGTAAAGATTAAGATCTCGCAGTGTTTTGGTCTCGCGCTGTTTCTCAAAAAGTTTTTGGGTTGACGAAAGATAACTGGTTAATGCAGCAGACTGGTGGGTCCAGATGCTGTCAGGATATTCTTTTGCCAGCCGGGTCAACAGACTGTAGCCCTCCTGTCCCCCTTTTTCACCCCCGTCTCGCAACCTCAGCAAGGCAAGCCTGAAAAGCGCATCATCCGTCACCCCAGGCAGTCCGGGAGCCACAACAACCTGCTCCAGCAGTTCCCGCGCCCCCTGTTCATTACCCTGGCGCAAAAGCTGTAAGGCACCGGCAAACTGCCGTTCATGGGAAGGCACGGAAACATCAGAATCGGTATGGTGTTGGTTAAACAGCATACAGCCGCTACAAAGTTGCAAAACACAGATGGTCAGTATCCATCTACCCCAGGACAGTCCCATCATCTGCCCCCCTTCTGACTATACAGTAGTTACTCCCTGTCTCCTTCTTGACCTGATCCTTCAGTTGGGCAGCAGCTGTAGCAATCTCGGCAGCGCTGCCACAACTGCCGGGAGTGCAGACCAGCGCAGAGATTGAAATGGAAATCAAGGGAAAGACCCGCTGCACGCCGTAACGATCAATCCCTTCAATGGCCCCTTTAAGCCGGTCTTCAGCCGAATAAAAATCAGGTATCAGTGCGTCAATGGCATGAATGATGGCCTGGCACGCCGCTTCAGCCTCGCCGGCAGAGATAATGACCACAAAATCATCGCCTCCGATATGCCCGACAAAGGCCTGAGGCTCTTGCAGTCCATGCACGGCATCGTAGATCACCCTGCCCGCTTCTCTGATCAGATCACTGGCCTTGATATACCCATAGCGGTCATTGTACGACTTGAAATTATCCAGGTCCAGATAGCAGACTGCAAAAGGTATCGTACCGGCCAGACGCTGATGTATGGCTCGTTCAATGGCAATATTGCCCGGCAAGCGGGTAAGCGGACTGGCATCCAGACTGATCTGTTCCAGCTCCTTCAACCGCAGTGCCATGCGTCTGAAATCCTTGGCCAGGGTACCGATTTCATCACCCGGCGGAATCTCCGGATCGTAATCAAACTCCCCTTCAGCAATACGATGGGTGGCCTTCTGTAGCTTGCCGATTGATCGTGCAAAGGAGAAGATCAGCAAAACAGCAATCAGCGATGAAAGTACAACACCGACCGCTGCGAGAGAAATTGAACGTCTGACGGTCCTGGTCTCCTGTTCGTCAGTTATTTTAAGCTTGTACACCAGGCTTTCCTGCTGTTCATCCCGGATCTCAGCAATGATTTTCTCTATACGCTCTGCAGATTGTTTCATTGCAGGGACAACTGCAGTATTGCCTGCAAAGATCTTCTGGGCGGCCTGATGATAGACCCGGTAGGTGGTCTCCAACTCCCTCAGTTTGTTTCCCTGGTAAATATGCTTGAATGAAAACAGTGTGTTATTGAACTGCTGCTCATTCCTATCAAAAACATCCCTGAAAACCGGCTCCTTGAGAATCAGATATTTGCCCAGTGCGCGCTCCTGAGCAAGAATTGCATCACGAAGACCTATGGTCATGGTAACGGCAGCCAAATCTTTACGGGCAAACTCCTCCTCCACGCGATGCATGGCATCAAGACCTGCCAAGGCATAAACAAGAGCAGCTGTCAGACAAACACCACTTACAGCAAAACTCAAAATCATTTTTTGAACCAAAGTCAAGCGAAAGCTCAGCATCAGGTCGTAGTTCCTTTAGCTTTCATCATGCACGCCATCAATACCCAATAACGACTGTGCCTCACTGCTGGGCAGGGCCTGTACATTCTTCAACTTGCGCTCCATCTGGCGGGTACGGGTGGCAGCTGCTTCGATATGGTTACCGGCCTCCTGCAGTTTTTTGCTGGTCTTGTCCAGCATCTCGCCAAACTTGCCAAATTCAGTCCGTACAGCACCCAGCAGATTCCAGACCTCAGCCGAGCGTTTTTCAATGGCCAGGGTACGAAACCCCATCTGCAGAGAGTTAAGCAGAGCAGCAAGAGTGGTAGGACCGGCCACCAGCACCTTTAAATCACGCTGCAGGGCATCAGCAAGACTGGGGCGACGCAGAACTTCGGCATACAGTCCTTCGGTGGGCAGGAACATGATCCCGAAATCAGTAGTTTGGGGTGGATCAAGGTATTTATCACGTATATCGGTTGCAGCCAGACGGATAGCCCGCTCCAGCAGTTTGCCTGCCTCCTCTGCTGCTACTGCATCAGCACGCTCCTGAGCCTCAACCAGACGCAGATAATCTTCCTGGGGAAATTTGGCATCCAGCGGCAGATGGACAACACTCCCCTCTGTGCCGTCACGCCCCGGCAGACGCAGGGCAAATTCAACCCGTTGGCCACTGCCTTTGCGGGTCTCCACATTGGCAGCATACTGGCCCGGAGCCAGCACCTGCTCCAGCAGAGCCCCAAGTTGTACCTCGCCAAAGGTGCCCCGGGTCTTGACGTTGGTCAGCACCCGCTTCAGGTCCCCTACCCCGTTGGCCAAGGTCTGCATCTCGCCCAATCCTTTTTGAACCTGCTCCAGGCGATCACTTACCAGCTTGAATGATTCACCCAGCCGTTTCTCAAGGGTATCATGCAGCTTTTCATCAACCGTAACCCGCATCTGTTCCAGCTGTTTAGCATTATCCTCCTGGATAGCTTGCAGCCTGGTCTGCAGGGTTTCCCGCAGTTTTTCCATCCGGCTGTCATTGGTGCTAGTCAGGTTCTTCAGTTGATCAGCAAAGATATCCAACTGGCTCTTCTGTAAGCCTGCCAGTTCGCTCATCCGCTTCAGCAGGCCGTCCCCCAGGGTCTGCATTGCACCAATGCTTTCCTCCCGTCCTTGACGTCCAAGGGTCTGGGCCTCTTCCCGTCCCCGGGCCAACTCTTCGCGCAGGGTACGCTCATTACGTTCAAGCATCCGCTCAAGTGAGGCAAGGCGGGGTTCCAGGCTTTCTCCACCCATGCGGGAGACCTTTACCAGCAGGATTATGGTGATGATCAGCAGGGTAATAATCAGGGCAGGCAACAACAGTTCAGGCATGACAGCTGGTTCCTTATGGTTCTATGATAGTTATAAGGTTATACCAGAGCAGATAGAGGGGTAACAAGCGGAAACCAGTATGGTTCTGACAGGAACTAGCTCAGTTACCAGATAGCTCGGCCTGAACCATGGCAAGCAGGGCTGGCATGGCTGCCGCAACCTCTGGCGTCAGCTCTGTATCCATCTCAAGACAGGCTGGCTGTACGCCGATCAGCACAATCTCATCCGGCAGCTGGTCCATCAAGCGGGCCACGGCCAAGAGATCTTTCATTCCCATCTGATGGGGTGAGAGCTTGGTTTCAAGGGCCATTGGCACGTCATCACCTGCCAGACGCACACAGGTTCCCGGTGCCTTGCCGATCTCAACGGCATCCACAATAATCAGGCGCTGCACCCCTTCAAGGTGAGGCAGCAGATCCAGTCCCAAAGTACCGCCATCGAGCAACGTTACGCCTTCCGGCAGACCAGCAGCTTGCTGCAACTGCTCAATCACCTTGGGGCCAATGCCATCATCAGACATGATGGTATTGCCCAGACCAAGCACCAATGTGTGTGACATACCTCACTCCTCCAAAATGAAACGGGGTGGTCACCCACCCCGTTTCAACCGTTCTATTTTTTGCTCTTCCATGGAAAGAAATCCCAGAGTCGGCTTTTACAGACCGCATAGGGACTGGTGGTGAACTTGTAACCACTGAACATACTGGATATTTCCCCGCCCTTTTCTTTGATATCCATCAACCAGGCACTATACACATGGTTGATCACAAAACCGAAAATAAGATACATGACCAGGTGATGATACAGGTGCATTGTCTGGGTGGTCATAAGTACATAGACCGGCTTCAGCAGGCTGTGCATGGTTCCACCAGGGGCATGTTCGGCATACATGGCAAAACCGGTCAGGATCATAAACCAGTACAGACAGAATACACCGAAGTAGGCAGTAGCGGCCATGGGATTGTGCCCGGTGGTCTCAGGTGGATGCTTGCTGCGGAAGGTGTAATAGTCAAACACCTCTTTCATCTCTGCCCGCCCGGCTGCTCCCATAAACGGAAAATACTCCCGCCAGCCTGCATAGCAGTTGCCAGTAAAGGTCCAGATCATGCGTGTTATAACACTGACCAGAAAGGCATAAGCAAATACAAAGTGGATAAAGCGGATCCAGCCCATCAGATAGGCATCGGTCGAACTGCCAATAAAGACGGGATTACCGATCAATACACCTGTGGCAGCCAGCACCACAATCGAAAGCACATTAACCCAGTGACACCAGCGTACCGGCAGCTCCCAGATATACTGTTTAAACTTCTTATCACTCATGGCAGCCCCCTTTCCTAGGAGGTTATTGAAAACGTTATGAGGAAGCACGGCTACAAGGCGTAGGTCGCGCAGCGACTGAGACATAACGTATAGTTAGACGAAAGAGCGAGCACCGCGCAACGCAGTAGACGGGCTCCGCAGTAGTTTTTAACAGCCTCCTAGGAGACCTTGACCCGCACCAGTTCATTGCCGGTGGCATCAGTAACATGCACGGCGCAGGCCAGGCAGGGGTCAAAGGAGTGGATGGTGCGCAGGATCTCCAGTGGCTGATCAGGCTTGGCAACCGGTGTACCCACCAAAGCAGATTCATAGGGGCCACGCTGCCCTTTAGCATCCCGTGGAGAGGCGTTCCAGGTTGAGGGCACCACAGCCTGATAGTTGTAAATCTTCTGATCCTTGATCTTGATCCAGTGTCCTAACGCGCCACGGGGTGCTTCATGCCAGCCGTAGCCTGAAGCCTCGGCAGGCCATGTCTTGGGATCCCACATCTCATTGGCATGAATCCGATAATCACCTTTACCAATATTGGCAATCAACGCATCCAGCCAGACCGGTGTCTGACGGGCAATCAGCAGGGCATCGATTCCCCGTGCTGCGGTACGCCCCAGGGTAGAGAACAGGGCTGCCGGTCCAACTCCCAGCTTGCCCAGCACCAGATCAACTGCTGCCTTACTTTCTTTGTGTCCCGCCACGTAGGCCACCAAAATACGGGCCAAGGGGCCAACCTCCATAGGGGCTTCATCATAGCGGGGTGCCTTGACCCAGGAATATTTCTTATCCGTATCAAGGAACTCATAGGGTGGTTTTGGCCCGGTATACTTGGCTTCTGACTCACCTTTCCAGGGATGCAACCCCTTGCCTTGGCCATCCTGATATTCATACCAGGAATGATCAACGTACTCTGTCACTTTTTGCTGATCCAGCGGCAGCACCTTGGAGATATCCTTGTTCATGATAGCCCCTGGCGGGAACCAGAGGTTACCACTGATTGGATCAGGGAATTCACCATAGGAAAGGAAGTTACCCACGCCGCCACCAATGGCTGCCCAATCCTTGTAGAACGAGGCAATGGCCAACAGATCCGGGATGTAGACCTTTTCAACAAAATCCTGGGCCTTGGCCAAAAGACGCTTGATGGTGATCAGCTTGTCAGCATTCAAGGCGTTCTGGGAATCTGGATCAACCGGGATCGACATCCCCCCCACCAGGAAGGTCTGCGGATGGGGGTTCTTGCTGCCCAGAATGGCGTGAATCTTGATGACCTCTTTCTGCCACTCTAACGCCTCAAGGTAATGGGCTGTTGCCATCAGGTTGGCCTCAGGCGGCAGTTTGTAGGCAGGGTGCCCCCAGTAGGCATTGGCAAAGGGACCCAAGCGCCCGGTACCCACAAAGGCCTTCAGCTTCTCTTGCACCGCCTTGAAATGGGTGGCCGAGTTGTTGGGCCAATCAGATATGGAAGCAGCCAGACTGGCGGTCTTTACCGGATCAGCCTTGAGTGCCGAGGTGATATCCACCCAATCCAGGGCATGCAGGTGATAGAAATGAATCACATGATCCTGTACCCCCTGAATGCCGATGATAATATTTCGGATCAGCTGGGCATTGGGCGGGATCTTAATCTTGAGCGCATCCTCAACTGCCCGGATAGATGCGATGGAATGCACAGTGGTACAGACCCCGCAGAAACGCTGGGTCCAGTACCAGGCATCGCGGGGATCACGGCCTTTCAGGATCTTCTCAATACCGCGGAACATGGTACTGGAACTCCAGGCATCCTTGATCTTACCGTCTTCGATCTCGGCCTCGATGCGCAGATGCCCCTCTATTCTGGTAATCGGATCAACGACTATCTTGGCCATATGCTATTCCTCCCCGTCTTTCTGGTTCTCGGAAGCACCATCCTTGTCCTTGCGTAGAGCATTCATGGCACCATGGATGGCAAAAGCACCACCAACACCGGCTGCAAAGGCAAGCCCGATCTTGTCGGCATTTTGTTCAATACCAAAGCCAGGTACATTGGGCAGACGGCGATAGAGTGGAGAAGTATCCCAGAACTGAGGTTCGGAACAGCCAACACAGCCATGACCGGCAGCAACCGGCCAGCTGACTTTCTCGTTAAAACGCTGGGTGGGACAGTTATGGAAGGTAGCCGGGCCTTTGCAGCCCATCTTGTAGAGGCAGTGCCCCTTGCGGTGGGCATCATCACCCCAATGCTCAACATACTGACCGGCATCAAAGTGGGGACGACGTTCACAGTTGTCATGGATCCGCTTGCCGTAGGCAAACAGGGGACGACCATGGCTGTCAAGACTGGGTAGCTTACCAAAGGTGAGAAAATGAACTACTACAGCGGTCAGGTTATCGGCATTACACGGGCAGCCAGGCAGGTTTATCACGGTTGCACCGGGCACCGCCTCTTTGACCCCAACGGCACCGGTGGGATTGGGAGCAGCAGCAGCAATGCCGCCATAGCTGGCACAGGTGCCCACCGCAATGGTGGCTGCAGCAGAACCGCAGACCTGTCTGGCCCGGGCCAGGTGTGACTTGCCACCAACACAGCCATAAGCCCCCCCCTCTTTCATCGGGATGGAACCTTCTACCACGCAGAGATACTTACCCTGAAACTCCTTAACCGTCTTTTCAAGGTTGGCCTCAGCCTGATGACCGGCTGCCGCCATGATGGTTTCATGGTAATCAACGGAAAGGATATCAAGTACCAATTCCCCAACCGTTGGGTTGGCTGAACGCAACAGCGCTTCGGTATCACCGCAGCAATCCTGAAATTCAAGCCAGACCAGAGGGGGACGTTGTACTTTGTCCAAGGCCTGAGCAACCTTGGGTGCCATGGTGGCAGGTAATGCCATAGCAGCAGTGACAGTAGAACAGAATTTCAGAAAATCACGCCGCGAGACTCCCCGTTCTTCAAGCATCCTGGCAACTGAGAAACCTTCCTTTTTTTGCTTCTCTTTTCCCTCTCTGTCCATGGGCACCCCCTCTGGTTGGTACGTCCTGCATTAACAGTATATAAGTAACGGCCACCTCGTGATGTCAACAATGAGTAAAAACAATGTTTCTATTATATCGCTCAATACATTTTATGCAAGCAACAACATAAATAAACATCATTCACAAAGCCCAAACAGATCGCATATGCCCCTAATATAGATATATGAGATTTTTAGCATAAATTTGACGTTCTTAGCGGTTTATGTATACTCAGATCCCATGCAGAGCACGAGACAGCATATTTTTTTCTTGGCAATGGTTTGCAGCTTGCTGATTTCTATCGCAACAGCTGCCTATTGTTATAACATTTCAGCGCATTACAACGATTTTTCAAAAGTTACTGCATTAATTGAAAAAGACCTCCTTGAAGAAAAGCAACAGATCCATTCCGATGAGCTCTGTACAGAATTTATTTTTGAGCCGCTTCTCCAAGCACCTCATCTCCCTTTGCTCAATACATATTTCATCCAACCAGAAAATCGAGCACTCACGCTACCAACTGTTTTTTTTGATATTTTCGTCCCCCCACAGAATAACCAAAGCCTTATTTTATACCTTTAAGCGCCTGTAAAGCTAACCACACACTCTTCATGTCAATTCGACCTGAAGAAACATACCGAAAGGAGCTATCATGAGCATCCGTAACAGAATTGCCGTAAGCTTTGCCACGCTTTTTGCTGTAACCATGCTGGCCGGTTGTGAAACCGGACCAGAGGTTAAAAGCGAAGCACCAGCACCTCAAACTGTAGCAACAGCACCGAAACAGGAAGTAAAAAAACCAGCAGGCCCGGTAATGCCCAAAGGAGTTACCGTCATCAGTACTGAAGCCCTGAAGGCACTGGTAGACAAAGGATCAGAAGCAGGCAACTACCTGTTATTTGACAGCCGACCAGCTGGACGTTTCAACGCCGCAACCATCCCGACATCACAGCATCTGACAGATGCTGAAATGGAGAAGCTTAACAAAGAAGGCAAGGTTGCATCACGTCTAGGAGATGACAAGAACAAACTGGCCATATTCTGGTGCGGAGGCCCCACCTGACCGTTCTCCATCAAAGCTGCCGGTCTGGCAGCAAAAAATGGCTACACCAATGTAAAGGTATATTCAGGTGGTGACCCTGCCTGGGCAAAAGCGGAACTGCCTTTTGTATCTTCTCCTAAGCATGTGAAAGACGCCAACATCCTGTTACTTGATCTGCGGTCAGCTGACAAGTTTGCTGCCGCACATATCCCCCGCGCATTGAGCCTGCCCACTGCAAATCTGGATAAATATCAGGAAGCAAACTGGCCATCATTTAAAGGCGCGCCAATTG
>NZ_JAOTRZ010000332.1 GCF_030247655.1 Trichlorobacter sp.
GTTTCCAACCACAAACCAGCTCACAATCCTGATGACGCTGCATAAAAGTTCTTACGGCAGCAAGGGCAAGGTCCGATCCGTTTTGCAACGTAAAACAGCCGGAAACGGCTATACGAAACAGCGGGTTAACACTCTCGTGCTCATCAGACTGCCGTCCTGGCTCATCCCAGCCCGGCGGTATGGTCAACACTCTGTTGATCCCACGTACCCGCAATTGATATTCAAACCAATACAGTGGCACAACAATCAAATCCCAGGTATTGTTTTGATATATGCAGCCATCTGGTATTTCAAAACGTTCGGGCAGATAGATGCCAATATTGATATCTGATACGTCTTCCGGGGTGAGGGGATTAAAACTCTGCTCATCAACCGGCAGCAGTGCGACACCGGGCAGCGGTGTCTGGTCAGCAAGCTGCCTGACAAGCTCGCCATAGTACCAGGCAAGGCTTGTATCTGATGCCGGCGGGGAGAAGATCATCTTAGTTCCGAAAGGCCAAGCACCTGTTCAGGTGGCTGGCTGGTGATATTAAGCAAACAGTTACGCTCATCCCATGCTTCTGGAAGCTCCAAACCTCTAAAGTGGCTCGTAATAACATCAAACTGACGTTCAAAAACCCGTGATTTAGGGTCCAGCCCCCTGATCAGGGTAAGTCCAGAAGGCTGGACCGGAAACGTAATAACCTCAAGATCAGGTCGAACCTCCTTGAGGCACGGAATAATCTTCCAGACATCCCCGACCCAGAAGGCTGTTTTGCGATTACGCTCCGCAACCAGCCTGTTTACGGGCAGACCATCATGAATAAAGACCATTGTTTCAGGGCCACTAAACCGCTCAACGTTAATAAAATCCCTAAGCGTCTGTTCAAAAAGATGCAGTCCGTCAAGGAAGGCCATTGCAAGGGTATCTGCTTCCAGTAGCGCAGGGAGGTCAGCCCTCTCAAAAAAGTCATCACTGGTTGTACGAAAAAGCAGCGGACAATTTTCCGGCGACATATACATCATGCGCCCCTGCTCTGCAGTGTCTGGGTCAATACCAATTGCCCTTGCCTGCTTACCAACCAGTGCAAGAGATCGCCCCTGAGCAACCCCTATCTCAAGATAGGTGGCGGGGCTGTATTTGGCATGCACTGCATGTAATACAGAGTAATAATCTTTGTCAGAAAAATGCCCATAGGCATCGCATTGAGCCAGCTCAGCCATTATATTCTGCTCATTCGGCCCTAAATCCAACAGTCTCAAACATTCAGAACGAGCCTGATCAAGCCTGTCTGCTGCTCTTAACATCCTGATATAATTAATATTAAAAAAATCACCAGAGTTTTCAAGGCGTACTGCAAGAGCCGCGAGATCAGATGCAGAAACATAGTGCCCCTGCTGATACAGCAGCTCTGCTGTAAAGACCATCATGAACTGATATTCCGGTTGCACCGCAAGTATACGAGAAAACAATGAAGTAAAATCCAAATCCCAATACCGCTTGTAGAATCCGATGGCCTCAATCACCGTGGTGGATAGCAAGTACGCCTCAACATACTTTTCTGACTGGGAAAGGCTTTCAATCTGCCGTATCTGGGCTTCTATATGCTCTCGCAATTGCAATTCACGCATAACGGTTCTCTCCATTCAGATACAGACCTGTTGCTTCAGAAGCATCATCCTGACCAGCCTGCAAAGCCCCTGAATTCCCTCATCTTCAGGATAGACTGACAGCAGACGGTCTCCCAGGGCTGCCGCCTCAACACCATTACCATCAGCAACCAGTTGCTGCAACTGTAGCACAGCATGTTCACGCCACCCACTCTGCAGCAAATCCTGTCGGCCTACCCTTCTGGCTATGCCTCGCCACTTGAGCTGAAACAGGTTGCGATTCCTGAACAAGATCTCACCTGCAGTCTCGTCACGCCCAAGATACGGAATAGTACGCAAGGCACGAATGGTCCCGCTCCAGTGATGTTCGTAGTCTGTGGCCGGCACAACATAACTTTTATAACCGGCCAGCTTGATCTGCAACCCCAAGTCCCACTCCTCAAAGTAGCATGA
>NZ_JAOTRZ010000333.1 GCF_030247655.1 Trichlorobacter sp.
ATTCCGGTACCCAGGCCTGCAAGGCGCTGAAAGAGGAAGGCTATGAAGTGGTGCTGCTGAACAGCAACCCGGCCACCATCATGACTGACCCTGATTTTGCTGACCGTACCTATATTGAACCGGTCACCCCTGAGATCCTGGCCAAGATTATTGAGAAAGAGCGTCCCGATGCGGTACTGCCGACACTGGGTGGTCAAACAGCCTTGAACACGGCAGTCAGTGTGGCTGAAATGGGGATACTGGATAAGTTTGGTGTTGAGCTGATCGGTGCCAAGCTGCCTGCCATCAAAAAGGCTGAAGACCGGACCCTGTTCAAGCAGGCCATGGAAAAGATCGGTCTGGCCGTACCTAAATCTGGTCTGGCCCATAACCGGGAAGAAGTGTTGGAAGTGGTTAAACAGATCGGTTTTCCGGCCATTATCCGTCCTTCCTTTACCCTTGGTGGCACTGGCGGCGGTATCGCCTACAACTTGGAAGAGTATGAGCGGATGGCAATGGTGGGGATTGACGCCTCGCCAACCGACGAGATCCTGGTGGAGGAGTCGGTAATTGGCTGGAAAGAGTATGAGCTGGAGGTAATGCGGGATACTGCTGACAACGTGGTGATCATCTGCTCCATTGAAAACTTTGACCCGATGGGGGTCCACACCGGCGATTCCATTACGGTTGCCCCGGCCCAGACCCTGACCGACAAGGAATACCAGATCCTGCGGGATGCCTCGCTCAAGATCATCCGCGAGATCGGTGTTGATACCGGCGGCTCCAATATCCAGTTTGGTATTAACCCCCGTGATGGCCGTCTGGTGGTAATTGAAATGAACCCACGGGTTTCCCGCTCTTCAGCCCTGGCCTCCAAGGCCACTGGCTTCCCGATTGCCAAAATCGCGGCCAAACTGGCGGTCGGCTATACCCTGGATGAGATCCGCAATGACATTACCCGTGAGACACCGGCCTGTTTTGAGCCGACCATCGATTACGTGGTTACCAAGATCCCGCGTTTTACCTTTGAGAAATTCCCGGCTGCTGATGCCACCCTGACCACCCAGATGAAGTCGGTGGGTGAAGTCATGGCCATTGGTCGGACCTTTAAGGAATCGTTCCAGAAGGCTCTGCGTTCCCTTGAGATCGGTGTTTGCGGCTTTGATTCCAAGCTGTTTGATCTTGGTAGTGAGACCCGCCGCTCCCTGACTGATCATGAACAACAATTGTTGCTGGAAAAACTGAGTGTTCCCAATGCAGACCGGCTCTGGTACCTGGGGGATGCCCTGCGTAGCGGTATGACCGTTGATGAGGTGTACAAACATACCGCCTTTGATCCCTGGTTTGTGAACAATATGCGCCAGATCATTGAAAAAGAAGATGAGCTGAAAAGGTTGAATCCAACTGCTGTTACCCGTGACCAGCTGTATGAGGCCAAGCAGTACGGCTTCTCTGACAAGATGCTGGCAAAACTCTGGAAGATCAGTGAAGACCAGGTGCGGGAACTGCGCTGGGGCCTGAAGGTGCGTCCGGTGTACAAACGTGTGGATACCTGTGCAGCTGAATTTGTGGCCTACACCCCCTATCTCTACTCAACCTATGAGGAAGAGTGCGAGGCAGAGGTGACTGACCGCAAAAAGATCATTATTCTGGGTGGCGGCCCCAACCGGATCGGCCAGGGGATCGAGTTTGATTACTGCTGCGTGCATGGTGTCTTTGCGTTGGCAGAGGGTGGTTACGAGACCATTATGGTTAACTGTAACCCTGAGACAGTATCCACTGACTATGATACCTCCGATAGACTCTACTTTGAGCCGCTGACCCAAGAAGATGTGTTGGAGATCGTGGCCAAGGAAAATCCAGTGGGTGTGATCGTACAGTTTGGCGGCCAGACGCCGCTTAAATTGTCGGTGGCCCTTGAAAAGGCCGGGGTGCCGATTATCGGTACCAGCCCGGATGCCATTGACCGTGCTGAGGATCGTGAGCGGTTTCAGGAGATGTTGCACAAGCTCAATCTGCTGCAGCCTGCTAACGGTACAGC
>NZ_JAOTRZ010000046.1 GCF_030247655.1 Trichlorobacter sp.
CATCATGGATGCCCTGCGTAAACTGTCATGGGACCAGGATGGCCCTTCAAAAGAAAGCTATGTCCAGCTTGCTAATCGTCTCTTTCTGGAAAATATCCGTACCTACGGTCGCCAGTATGAGATGCGATTGGCGGCAGTATTCAATGTGAAATCAGGTCAGTTTCTGAAAGATATGCTGTTGGGTCCCAAGCTGCTTTCCAAGGGTAAGCTGAAGGTCTTCCATCAGAAGAACAAGAATATGGCTGAGGTGGAGAAAATTTTCAGCCGTATTGAAGAAATGCGGCGCAAAGGAGAAGCCTTGTGACAGCCTTACGCTATTCTTACTACCCCGGCTGTTCGCTGCACGCCTCCGCCTCTGAATATGACCTGTCCACCCGTGAGGTCTTTGCAAACCTGGGGATCGGTCTTGAGGAGATACCGGACTGGATCTGCTGTGGAGCCACCCCGGCCCATAATGTGGATGAGCTGCTTTCGCTGTCATTGTCAGCCAAAAACCTTGAACTTGCCGAGCAGGTTTCTGGTGACATGGCGGTGGCCTGCGCCTCCTGTTTTTCCCGCCTGAAGTTTGCCCAGCATATTCTGGGTGAGAACGAAACCAAGCGCAAGCTGGTTGAAAAGGCAATTGACGGGCCGGTGCATCTGGAGCGACGGGTAAAGCATCTGCTGGAGATTCTGGTGCGGGATTACGGGCTGGAGCAGTTGGCAGTAGCCGTAAAGAAACCGCTCTCCGATCTGAAAGTAGCCTGTTATTATGGTTGTCTGCTGACCCGCCCCACCGACGTACCGAATCTGGACTGTACCGAGGCACCAACCATTATGGAGCAGGTGATGGAAGCCGTTGGAGCCCAGACCGTAGCCTGGACCCACCGGCTTGAATGTTGCGGCGCAAACTTTACCCTGTCTCGTCCTCCAGTGGTTCAGCAACTTTCAAACGCAGTGCTGGAATCGGCCAAAACTGCCGGTGCCGACTGTATTGTGGTGGCATGTCCACTCTGTCATGGAAATCTTGATATCCGTCAGAAAGAGATTGAAGGCGTCTATGAAACCAGTTATGGGCTGCCGATCTTTTACCTGACTCAGCTGGTGGGACTGGCTCTGGGAGTACCGCAGGAACGTCTGGGGTTGGATGCCCTGATTGTCAGTCCCCAGAAACTGCTCAGGGATAAAAAACTAAAGTAAGGCGGGATTATGCTGCGTTGTTTGATTGTAGAGGATGATGAATTAAGTCGTGAGATGCTGGCCCTGCAGATGGAGCCTTATGCCCAGTGTGATCAGGCTGAAAATGGTCTTGAAGGGGTGGAGCGATTTACTGCAGCCCTGAAGGCTGATGAGCCGTATCACCTGATACTTTTGGATATTGTTATGCCTGAAATGGATGGACTGGAGGCCGCTAAGGCCATCCGCAGCCATGAAGAGAAACAGGGCATCAGTATTGAAAAAGGGGTGCAGATTGTGGTGCTGTCATCACTCAGCACCCCTCAGGATGTGATTCAGGCCTATGTGGCGGCGCAGTCGGCTGCCCATCTGGTAAAGCCGGTGCAGCCGGAAAAACTGGTCAAAACCCTGCGTAAGCTGGATCTGATTCCTGGGGAGAGTGCCTAGATGTCCCGTATTGGTGTCTTCATTTGTCATTGCGGTGAGAATATCTCCCGTACGGTGGATGTTGAACAGGTAGCGGCCCAGGCAGCTAAAATGCCGGGTGTGGCCTTTGCCACCGATTACAAGTACATGTGTTCCGACCCCGGCCAGAATTTGGTCAAGAATGCCATTGCTGAACACCGTTTAACCCAGGTAGTCGTGGCAGCCTGCTCGCCCCGTATGCATGAACGCACCTTCCGTAAGGCTGTCGAACAGGCTGGCCTGAACCCGTTCCTGTGCGAGATGGCCAATATCCGTGAACACTGCTCCTGGGTGCATGAAGACCGGGAAGAGGCCACCCAGAAGGCGATCGAGATTGTCGGTATGCTGGTGGAACGGGTTAAGAAGAACCGGGTGCTACCCACCATCACCGTTCCGGTCACCAAGCGTGCGCTGGTAATCGGCGGCGGTATTGCCGGAATACAGGCCGCGCTGGATATTGCTGATGCCGGGCATCAGGTGGTGCTGGTGGAGCGTGAACCTTCCATCGGCGGGCACATGGCCCAGCTCTCCGAAACCTTTCCCACTCTGGACTGTTCCCAGTGCATCATGACCCCCAAGATGGTGGATGTTGCCAACCATCCCAACATAACCCTGCACACGTTCAGCGAGATTGAGCAGGTGGATGGCTATATCGGCAATTTTCAGGTGACGGTCCGCAAGAAGGCCCGCTCGGTGGATGAGCATAAATGTACCGGCTGCGGGGTCTGCATGACAAAATGCCCCCAGAAGAAGATCCCTAACAGCTTTGACTGCAATCTGGGGATGCGGACGGCCATCTACGTGCCATTCCCCCAGGCTGTCCCCAACGTGCCGGTGATTGATCGTGAAAACTGTACCATGTTCAAGACTGGCAAATGCGGTGTCTGCCAGAAAGTCTGCGGACCTGGCGCTGTTGACTTTGAACAGCAAGACCAACTGATCGTTGAGCCGGTTGGCGCCATCGTCGTTGCCACCGGATTTGAACTATACCGCATCACCGAAAAACCAAAAGGATCACCCATCAAAGGCTATGGTGAATTTGGTCACGGCAAGATCCCGGATGTGATTGACGGCATGACCTTTGAGCGGCTGGCTTCAGCCTCCGGCCCCACCGGTGGCAAGATCCTGCGTCCTTCAGATGGTAAAGAGCCGAAGCAGGTGGTCTTTATCCAGTGTGTCGGATCGCGGTCACGGGAAAAGGGGATCTCCTACTGCTCCAAGGTCTGTTGCATGTACACCGCCAAGCACACCATGCTCTACCACCACAAAGTGCATGATGGCCAGGCCTACGTCTTCTTCATGGATGCCCGGGTGCCTGGCAAAAGCTACGATGAATTCTGGCGGCGGGCCATTGAGGATGAAGAAGCGGTCTATATCCGTGGCATGGTTTCCCGTCTGTATCAGAAGGAAGACAAGATTGTTGTCATGGGTAGTGATATCTCCGTTGGTGTTCAGGTGGAGATTGAGGCTGATCTGGTGGTGCTGGCCACGGCAGTGCAACCACAGAAAGGGGCCGATGGTCTGGCTCAAAAGCTGGGGATCTCCTACGATAAGTATAATTTTTACTCTGAAGCCCATGCCAAGCTGCGGCCGGTGGAATGCGCCACTGCCGGGATTTATCTGGCCGGTGCCTGCCAGGGGCCCAAGGATATCCCGGATACCGTCTCACAGGCATCGGCTGCGGCTGCCAAGGTCATGACCCTGTTTGCCAAAGACAAGCTGGAGCGGGAGCCGATTGTGGCGCGGGTCAAGGAAAACGGCTGCGTCGGCTGCTTTGCCTGCAAAAAGGTCTGTGCCTACGGTGCGGTGGAAGAGAAAGAGATCCGTGATCGTCAGGGCAATCTGATTAAAACCGTAGCCTATGTGAATCCCGGTGTCTGTGCCGGTTGCGGCACCTGTCAGGCCACCTGCCCTTCCAAGTCTGTTGAGTTGGATGGTTATACTGATGAACAGATTGTGGCCATGATTGAGGCGTTATAAGGCAAAAGGCATTTTTAACGCAGAGGTTTAGAGTCAAGACGCAGAGGCGCAGAGAGAACCAAACAAATTTTAATTTTGATCTTTAAACCTAAAACCAGCAGTTCAATAACACAGTTGCTCTGTGCCCTCTGTGTTTCAAATGCTTTTTCTAAGTTACATAACAAAAAACAAGCCTTTGCTTTTCTCTGCGTCTTAGCGTCTCGAGTGAGCAGCGCGAACGGGCGTTAAATGGTTTGATTTGTCTCTTATGGGGTTTTACCGATGCATGTTGATAAACAGAAACATACCTTTGAACCAAAGATCATCGCCTTTGTCTGTACCTGGTGTACCTACGCCGGGGCAGACCTGGCCGGTACCAGCCGGATGCAGTATCCGTCCAACGTGCGGGTGCTTAAATTCCCCTGCACCGGTCGGATTGATCCGGTCTTCATCCTCAAGGCATTTCAGCAAGGGGCTGATGGCATACTGGTCTCCGGCTGTCATCCCGGTGACTGCCACTACATTGCCGGTAACTACCATGCCCGCCGCCGTTTTGCCGCCTTCCGCAAGCTGCTTGAGTTTATCGGTGTTGACCTGAACCGGATTCAGTTTTCCTGGGTTTCGGCCGCAGAAGGGGGCAAGTGGGTTGAGGTGGTGACTGACCTGACTGAGAAGGTGCGGGCCATGGGGCCAATGGTGGAGTTTAAAGACCTGGTTCTGGAAGAACAGTGGTCAGGCGGCCTGAACAACCCGGAGCTGCAGGCCGTGTACGAGGCGATGTAACATGATACAGACCATTGACATATCCAGCTACAGCGCCATAACCGACGCCATCCGCAGCGAGGCACGACGCATCCTGTCTGACAGCACTGTTTCTGCGGTGATCGGTTACACAGCAGGCCGTCGGGTCGGCACGACCCAGCCGATTGTGATCACCACTGCTGATGAGGCTGACAAACTACTCTTTTCAGCTGGCTGCCTGAATGATCTGGTGGTCTACCTGACCAAGGCCAAAAAGGATGTGCCAAAGAGCGGCAGAATCGGGATTGTGGTCAAAGGCTGTGACCTGAAGGCATTGGTTGGGCTGTTGGGAGAATCGCAACTCAAGCGGGAGAATCTCTACCTGATCGGCATCCCCTGTAGCGGTGTGCTTGGCTCACTGCTCAAGCCATCAGCAGAGCTGACATCAGAGACCATCGCCTCCAAATGCTGTGAATGCACTGATCAGCTCCCTCTGGGGTGTGATTTTATACCGGCGGTTACACCGGCTCCCCTGCCTGATCTTGAGAAACGCTATGCCACTGAAATCGCCCGGCTTGAGGCGATGACACCCTCTGAACGCTGGGAATTCTGGAAAGAACAGTTCAGTAAGTGCATCAAATGCTATGCCTGCCGTCAGGTCTGTCCGTTCTGTTTCTGTGAACAGTGCTTGTGTGACCGTAACCGGCCCCAGATGGTGGAACAGACACCCCGGCCATCGGGCAACACCGCCTGGCATCTGGTGCGGGCCATGCACCTGGCAGGTCGCTGTGCCGGTTGTGGCGAGTGTGAGCGGGTCTGTCCGATGGATATACCGCTTAACCTCCTTAACCGCAAGATGGCCAAGGAGTTAAAAGAGCTGTTTAACAGTGAGGCCGGGTTTGAGGTGCGGGATACCGGACCACTTACCAGTTACCGTGAAGATGACGACCAATCGTTTATCCGCTAGGACGAAAGATACCACGTATGCAGAAACAGATAACTGAAGCCAACCTGCGGTTGCTGATCGACAGCCTGCTCCTGAAAGGGCAGCGGGTTGTCGGACCACGCCAGTCCGGCACCATGGTGCTGTATGAGCCGCTTGCCTCTGCATCGGATCTGGTTACCGATGAACTGCCAAGACGTTCGATCAAGGAGGCCTTCTTCCCGGTCTGCGAAGACCTGCTTGAGTACCGTAAAGAGGGACAGCAGATTGAACTGAAGGATATTGATCCTGCCCGTTTCCCTGAGACCGTTCTGTTCGGTGTGCGGCCCTGTGACGCAGCAGCGGTTCCGGTGCTGGATGCGGTCTTTTCCTGGGATTACAAGGATCAGTTTTTTCTGGCACGACGTGCAAAGACCACCATCATCGGCCTGGCCTGCACTACGGCTGACGACGCCTGTTTCTGTACCGCCGTTGGCCTCTCTCCCAATGATCCCAAAGGGTCAGACCTGCTGTTGACCCCGATGGTTGGAGGCGGTTTTCTGGTGGAGAGTCAGAGCGAAAAAGGTGAGGTTTTTTTCAGCACCTGGCAAGACCGCTTCTCTGAGCCGGATGGCACTCAGACCCAGGCCCTGGCTACCCCTGCACTACAGCCGCTTGACCTGAAGAAGATCAAGGCCTGGCTGGATGACCACTTTGAAGACCGGGCCTGGGACAGCATTGCCGTCCGTTGTGTCGGTTGCGGGGCCTGCGCCTTTGTCTGCCCTGCCTGCCATTGTTTTGATATTGTTGATGAAGGATCAGAAAAGGCCGGCAAGCGGCGTAAGTTCTGGGATGCCTGCGGATTCTCCAAGTTCACCAACCATGCCTCAGGCCACAACCCGCGCGACCTGCAACCCAAGCGTTACCGTAACCGGATCATGCATAAGTTTAAATATTACGATGACAAGTTTGGCCAGACCCTCTGCACCGGTTGCGGGCGTTGTATCCGGGTCTGCCCGGTGGGGATTGATATTGCCGGGGTGCTGGAAGAGATTGAGAAAAAATAGACTTTTTACCGGAGAGGACGCAGAGAAAATTAAATGAATGGGGGGATGCCCTCAAAAACATTTTATTTTTTATCTTTTTTCCTCTGCGCTCCTCTGTGTACTCTGCGTTGAGATAAGGTTTTAGCAATGTGTGATAGAAATGCAAACATCTACCTTCCCTATCTGGCTACTGTGGAAGAAGTTATTGACGAGACCCCGGATGTCCGAACCCTGCGGCTGGTATTTCAGGATGAGCAGCTACGTGAGAACTTTAGCTTTCGGGCTGGTCAGTTTGCCGAATACTCTGCCTTTGGGGCCGGTGAATCCACCTTCTGTATCGCCTCATCGCCAACACGTAAGGGGTATATCGAGTGCTGCTTCCGGGCTGTTGGTCGGGTAACTGAATCCCTGCGCCGACTTGAGGTTGGCGATACCATGGGGGTGCGTGGTCCCTACGGTAACTCCTTCCCGATTGAGCAGTTCTATGGCAAAAATCTGCTGTTTGTGACCGGCGGCATTGCCTTGCCACCACTGCGGACCCTGATCTGGAACTGTCTGGACCTGCGGGACAAGTTTGGTGATATCACTATTGTCTACGGTGCCCGGACTGAGGCGGATCTGGTCTATAAGCGGGAGCTGGCTGAATGGCAGGAACGTAGTGATGTGACATTGGTCAAGACGGTTGATCCTGGCGGTAATGGACCGGAATGGGATGGCAAGGTGGGCTTTGTGCCAACGGTGCTGGATGAAGTAGCGCCATCAGCGGAAAATACCATTGCACTAGTCTGTGGCCCGCCGATTATGATCAAGTTTACCCTGCCGGTGCTGGAAAAGTTGGGCTTTGGTGATGAGGCGATCTACACCACCCTGGAAAACCGGATGAAGTGCGGTCTGGGCAAGTGTGGCCGCTGTAATGTGGGTAACGTCTATGTTTGCAAGGATGGGCCGGTGTTTACTGCCAAGCAAGTCAAGGCGATGCCGCTGGAGTATTAGCAGACTGCTAAAAACTACTGCGGAGGTCGTCTACTGCGTTGCACGGTGCTCGCTCCTTCGCCTAACTGCTTGTTATGTCTCAGTCGCTGCGCGCCGTGCGCCTTGTATCCGACCTTCCTCATGACATTTTTAGCAACCTGCTGGAACGGTCTTTTTCCGCAATCTTTTTGTCAGGCTTCGCATCTCCTTGTGCGGCGTACTGTTCTGTACGCCTCCGCGTCAACGCTCACCTTCCGCGACCTTGCTAAAAATCCTCGTTCCGTTGTCACTAACGGGGCATTTCTGATTGAGCTTACTACAGAACGAACAACGGCCCGATGAATTCGCCGGGCCGTTTGTCTGGGATGAAGTGGTGCCTACGGTTTCCCCAGCAACTCCTCAATCTTCGGTAGATCAAATCCCTCAATAATCCTGCCCATAATCATGAAGGTCGGTGTTGAGTCAACGCCGGCCTTTTTGGCAATGGCCTGCTGTTCTTCCTGCAACTTCACACCCGCCGCACTAACCGGCAGGTTTTTGGCATCCATCCGGTCAACCATGCCGGACATAACATCATGATATAATTGTGCTTTGTCTGGACTGGAAAGAATATACTGCACCTTGGGCCGTGCATGGGGGTGCATTGCCAGCGGGTTGAAAAAAACATAGCGGGTAATGTCTCGGCGGTTGTGAAAATAGGCCGATGCCTTGCGACAAAAAGGACAATCCGGGTCGGTAAATTCAATCACCTTTTTGGGGCCATTGCCGATTACCAGTGCCTTGCTCAAATCAATCGTTGAAGCAGAGGCGGTGCCGGAAACAAGCAGACCTGCCAGCAGGATCAGGGTACACAGGAGTCGTTGAATCATGGTAATTCTCCGTCGTTGTTATGGAAGTGGCAGGGTAATGGTGAATTCACTGCCAATGCCTTCGCGGCTGTCAGCGGTGATAGCGCCATCGTGTGCTTCAACAACCATCTTGCAGAATGCCAGCCCCAGGCCGCTGCCACCGCTGCCCCGTCCTGCCTGATTGCGGGCCTGGACAAAGCGGTCAAAGATTATCGGCAACTCAACCGTTGCAATGCCATTGCCGGTATCGGCGATACTAAGCATGATTGCTACTTTTGAGTCAGTTGAGACACCGCAGTAGCAACGGATAGTAATCTCCCCACCGCAGGGGGTGAACTTAACTGCATTGGCAAGCAGGTTGGCAATCACCCGCGAAAACTTGTTTTTATCCAGATCCAGCAGCGGCAGATCTTCTTCCAGTTGGAGATGCAACTGTATCTGGGCATGTTTGATCATGCCGCGGAATCCTGCAACTACCTGCTGTGTCAGCTCTGACAGGTTGGCCGGCGCCTTGTGAAAGACAAGTTTACCCGCCTCAAGCCGGTGAATATCCAGCAGGTTGTCAATCATGGCAACCACTTCATTGCAGCTTTCAATGGCTGAAAGCAGGTAGCTGCCCTGTTCGCGGTTAAGTGGGCCAAGCCGCTTTTCCCTGACCAGATCAATTGATCCGATGGCTGCAGTAAGCGGATTTTTCAGGTCATGGGAAAGCATGGAAATGAAATCCCTTTTTTCACGTTCAAGTGATTTGATTGCCAGGCAGCGTTCAATACTTTTTACCAGCCGCTCAACACTGAAAGGTGCCATCAGGCAGTCCAGGGCTCCCTGTTTGTGGCAGTCCAGATAACGCTCCTGTTCATTGGCGTCAAGCAGGGCAATTACTGCCGGATCACTGCCTGATTCCTGCAGGTGCTCCAGAGAGGGCAGGCAATGTTGATGGGGGGGAGAGCCAAGCAGGATGGCATCCAGCCGCTGGTTTTTAATGGTGATGCGAGCTTCTTCGCAGGTGGCAGCCTGATGTAACTGGTACGGGGCCGTTGCAAGGAGCTGGAATGCCTGTTGGGACGCAGTGGTGCCGTTTGAAACGATAAGAATCTGTTTCGTACCCATGTTTATGGTTGACCTCCGCCTTGCTGACTCAGAAAGGCCTCGGCAAGCACCAAGTCTTCCGGTGTAGTAATCTTGATGTTGCGGTAGCTGCCGGTAATGATCTTGACCGGTTCACCGCTACGCTCAAACAGTGAGCAATCATCAGTGCCGACAAAGTTATCCTGTACTGCATGGTGGTGGGCTTGCAGGATCTGCCCATACCTGAAGCTCTGGGGCGTCTGGGCCTGCCAGAGGGTTGAACGTTCCGGTGTGGAGACAACAACGCCATCCCGCACCACCTTGATGGTGTCTTTGCTCTGAACCGCAACCAAGGCACCAACTCCGGTGCTGGCCAGGTTAATGGACTGCTGCAGGGTAGACTCGTCAATAAAGGGCCGCACACCGTCATGGATCAGGATGATATCATCAACTGACGCGTGGTTTTGCAGGGAGTTCAGGCCATTCAGAACCGAATGTTGGCGTTCAGAACCGCCGGGAACAACATCGAGCACCTTGGATAGATGATACTTTTCTACTACTTCTCGACGGCAGTAGGGGATCTCGTCTTCCGGGATGACCAGTATGATGCCGCTGATGAACGGGCTGTCCTGGAATACCTGCAGGGTGCGGGCAACAATCGGTTTGCCTCCCAGCTGCAGGTACTGCTTGTTCATGGATGCCCCCATCCGCTTTCCCATTCCAGCTGCAGGTATCAAGGCAAAGGCACGTGCTTTGTTCATAAGGGCATCTCAAGTGTCTGCATGACGGCTGAGGCAATCAGTGGAATCTCAATGTCGGTCAGGGTACGTACATCCAGCAGAAACCGGTCTTTCTGGAGCCGTCCCACCACTGGCGGGGTGGTGCTGCGCAGCATCTCTTCAAGACGGCTGGGTGAAATGCAGTCAACGGTTACCTCAATCAAGCGGCTGGGTAGCTGCAGGAGAGGATAGGATCCACCGCCGGTACTTGAAAATCCATCTTGCAGGGTCAAGGTAACTTGTTGGGGCAGGAGAGTCCGCAGGCGACGCAGCATCCGGCGTGCCTGGCTGGAGATCTCATCCAGCGGCATGGTTAGCATCCGCAAAGTTGGTATTTCAGTCAGCGCCACCCGCTCGTCGCGGTAGAGACGTAAGGTAGCCTCAAGTGCCGCAAGCGTCAGCTTATCAATGCGTAATGCCCGCAAAAGCTGGTGTCGTTTCATCTTCTCTATCAGATCACGGCGGCCCGCAATCAGCCCGGCCTGGGGGCCCCCCAGCAGCTTGTCACCGCTGAAGGTAACGATATCGGCCCCGGCTTGCAGGTGCTGCTGAATTGTGGCTTCGCCGCTGATGCCAAAGCGTGCAAGATCAATCAGGCAGCCACTGCCGGCATCCACCATGGTCGGCACGCCTGCTTCTTGTCCTATCCGTACCATGGCCTCGGTGTTGACCTCTGCCGTGAAGCCAACCACAGCAAAGTTGCTGGTGTGGACCTTCAATAGCAGGCCTGTCTGTTCGGTAATTGCCCCGATATAGTCGCGGGGATGAGTCCGGTTGGTGGTGCCAACCTCTACCAGTGTTGCACCACTCTGACGCATCACATCAGGAATCCTGAAGGAACCACCGATTTCGACCAGCTCTCCACGGGAGACGATTACTTCCTGTCCTTCTGCCAGACTTGAAAGGGCCAGTATTACTGCGGCGGCATTATTGTTGACCACCAGGGCCGCCTCAGCACCGGTCAGTTCGCAGATCAGATTCTCCACATGGCTGTACCGTTCGCCACGTTCTCCTTGCTTCAGATCAAATTCAAGGTTGCTGTAGCCCCAGGCGGTGTCGCGCAGTGCTGTCTCTGCGGCATGAGGCAGGGGAGATCGTCCCAGATTGGTGTGTACCACAACTCCGCTGCCGTTGATTACACGCCGCAGGCTGGGGGTCTCGGCAATACGGATCTGGTTGCGCACCAGATGGCTGATGGAGGTGGGGGTGAGATCGGTTGCAGGGTTGGAAGAAACTGCCGCGCGCAGCTGGTCAAGTACGTTGCGGACCGCATTTTTCAGGCCGACATGGCTGGTGAGCGACCGCAGTGAGGTGATTTCTGGCCAGGACAGTACCTTGTCCATTTTGGGGAGTTTGCGTCTGGTATCCTGTGCTGATCCGTTCATGGCGGTATCCTACAGATCCATTGCCTCGCCTGGTAGGCAGGCGGTTTCGTCCAGCAGCACCTTGCCACCGTACTCGGCATTTTTACGTACCAGAAGTTCGGCAGCTTCGCAGTTGCGCTCACGGAAGGCAGTTATGATTTTGGTATGTTCCTGCACTGAAACCGCCATCCGACCCGGTTGTGAAAGGGACATCAGACGCAGCCGCTGGAAACGGGTCACCAGCAGATTGATCATCTCCCGTAGTTTATCGTTGTCAGCCGCCTTGATAAAGAGATCGTGGAAATCGTTATGAACCTTGAAAAACTGTTTGATGTCAGCATGTTCACACAGTTCTGACAAGCGCTCATTAATGGTCTGAAGCCGCTCAATCTCTTTGGTACTCAGCTTACTGCAGGCTAGCCGGGCAGCATACCCTTCCAGAATACTTTTGATGGCGTAAAACTCCTCTACATCCTTCTGGGTAAAGGCGCTGACCACTGCACCCTTACGAGGTATTACAGTAAGATAGCCTTCTGACTCAAGCTGTCGGAATGCCTCCCGGATCGGGGTGCGGCTGATGCCGAATCGCTCGGCAAGGTCCGGTTCTGATACGCGACTTCCAGAGCGTATTGTCCCGGATATGATTGCATCACGGATGGTTTCAAGAATCTTTTCCCGCAGAGTCAGGTGTTTTTCTTTTAATCTTTTCATGGTGTCCGGTGGCAGCTCCCAAAGATAGTGGTATTATTGTATACAGTATGCACTGTTTGTCAATTGAATCGATTTTATTTTCATGAGTTCTGCTTGTAAAGCTGGTTTGTTATGGCGCTAAATGCACCAAAGGCGCTTGAATTTTACTAGATCAGGTAGTAGGGTGCAGCATCTGAATCAGATAGAGGTTTGTGCATGGATCCGGTCAGGCGACTTAAAATATCGATTTTCGTACTTCTGTTGTTGTTGACCATGGGGGCCAGCGGGTACACGGTCATTGAGGGCTGGAGTCTTCTGGACGCAATCTACATGACGGTGATAACGCTGGCCACCATCGGATTTAAAGAGGTCCATGACCTGACTGATCAGGGCAAGCTTTTTACTATGGTTTTGATCGTATTCGGGGTCAGTACCCTGGGCTACCTGGTCAGCAGCGTGGCCCAGTTGATGTTTGAAGGGCAGATTCAGCGGATCATCGGGAGGAAAAAGGTGGAAAAAAGGATAGATGCCCTCAAGGATCATTACATCATCTGTGGTTTTGGCCGGATCGGCTCCATGATCTGTCGCGAGCTGGCAGCCAATGACGTTCCGTTTGTGATTGTAGAGCGCAATACCGATGTGGTGGAGCGGATTGAAGATAATCGTTACCTTTGGATGAAGGGGGATGCCACCCTTGATGAAACCCTGGTCCGGGCCGGTATTCAGCGGGCCATAGGTCTGGTCTCGGTGGTTACCTCGGATTCGGAGAACGTCTATATTACCTTGACGGCCCGGGGGTTGAACCCGGATCTGCATATTCTGGCCCGCTCCGGCGAAGAAGGGACGGAGCTGAAATTGAAGCGGGCCGGGGCCAACAAGGTGGTTTCACCCTATGCCATCGGCGGCATGCGGATGGCGCAATCAATCCTGCGTCCCAACGTGGTTGATTTTATCGAGATTGCCACTGCCAGTGAACACCTTGATCTGCAGATGGAGGAGATCAGCATCCCCCATGATTCAGAATTTGCCGGTCATACGTTGGTCAGCACCGGCTTTCGTAAAGAGACCGGTGTCATTATTGTCGGCATCAAGAAATCCCATGGTCACATGGTCTTTAATCCCAATCCCCAGGCAGCCATTGACGAGGGGGATACCCTGATTGTGCTGGGCGATCCTGAATCGGTGGATAAACTTGAAGAACTGGTCAAGCACCGGATAGAACCAGGGCATAGCGCACGCCGTAAACAGGGGGATGCTGTCCATGCCTAGTCTGCTCTGCGCCCATGTGCCTTGGCCCCGTCTTGAAGAACATCGCTCATACCTGCTGAGTGAACGGATTAATCCTGAGCTGTACCTGCCTGCAGATTCCCTTGATACACTGGATACGAGGCAGATGAAGACGTTAGCCGATGAGCTGGTCAGTCGTGGCCTGTCCTGTACCATTCATGCCACCTTTATGGATTTGAATCCCGGTTCGGTTGATCGGGCAGTACGTGAAACCACCCGCCAAAGGGTTGAGCAGACCCTGGATTGTGCCGAGATGCTCAAGGCCCGGGTGGTGGTGTTTCATCCCGGCTACAGTCGACTTTCCTACGGTTCTGCTGTGGATGTCTGGGTTGCCAACACCGTTGACTTTTGGCAGCAGCAGGAAGCCCGTATCCAGCAGGCGGGCTGTCTGGTTGCCCTTGAAAATATCTTTGAAGAAGAACCCTCAACTCTGGTGCAGGTCTTGAATCAGCTTGATAGAACCCTCTTTGGCCACTGTTTTGATAGTGGGCATTTCAATATGTTTTGCACCGTTTCCCTGGAAGAGTGGTTTGCTGCCCTGGGCAGTTTTATTATTGAAAGTCATCTGCACGACAATCACGGCACAGCTGATGAACACCTGCCGGTTGGTGAAGGGGAGATTGATTTTCAAAAGGTAACGGATTTGTTGAAGCAGTACGCCCCTCAGGCGGTCTGGACCCTGGAGGCTCACAGTCGTGAACGTCTGGAACGATCAATGCAGGCAATCCAACGATATCTATAGATAGGACAAAAAGTATGTCAGACAAAATTTTGGTAACCGGTGGATGTGGCTATATTGGTAGCCATGTAGTGCGACAGCTTTCTGAGACAGGCCATTCTGTGGTGGTCTATGACAACCTTTCCACCGGCTTTCAAGATGCCCTGCTGCATGGCGAAGAACTGATCCAGGCTGATCTGGCCGACCATGCTGCCCTGGAAGCGGTTTTTAAAGCGCATCAATTTAAGACCGTGCTGCATTTTGCCGCTGCCATTGTGGCACCTGAGTCGGTCTCCTTGCCGCTCAAGTACTACGGCAACAACACCCGCAACACCCTGGGGCTACTGGAAGCGAGTGTGAAGTTTGGCGTTCAGCGTTTTGTGTTTTCAAGCACTGCGGCCGTCTATGGATTTCCTGAAGGGGGCAGCGCTTCCGAAGAGACCCTGCTGGCACCGATCAACCCCTATGGGACTTCCAAGCTGATGAGTGAATGGATGCTGCGAGATACCGCTGCTGCCCACGGTCTCAAGTACGTTGCCCTGCGCTACTTTAACGTTGCCGGCGCGGATCCGTTGGCGCGGATCGGGCAGCGTACTCCAGAGGCCACCCACCTGATCAAGATCGCCTGCCAGACCGCCCTTGGCCAGCGTCAGCAGGCAGCCATCTACGGCACAGACTACCCCACACCGGACGGTACCGGTATTCGGGACTACATCCATATTGAAGACCTGGCTTCAGCCCACCTGGCCGCCCTTGGCTACCTGGATAAGGGTGGTGAGTCCACTGCCATCAATGTGGGCTATGGCAAAGGCGGTAGCGTGCGAGAAGTGCTGGCCATGGTTAAACAGGTCAGTGGTGTTGACTTCAAGGTGGTTGAAGAGGGGCGTCGCCCCGGCGATCCAGCCTGTTTGATTGCCCAGGCGGAAAAAATCAAGCAGCTGACTGACAGGCGGCCACGCTTTGATTCACTGCAGACTATTGTTGAAGATGCCTGGCGTTGGGAGAGTAAATTAGCCGGAAAGTGATCCCATGGATCTGGTCATCTCACATCTGAATGCTGACTTCGACTGTCTGGGCTCCCTGGCTGCTGCCGGGCGGCTGTATCCGGGAGCCCGGCTCTCTTTTCCCGGTTCGCAGGAAAAAAACCTGCGCGATTTTTCTGCACGCCATCCTGACCTGCTCCCCCCGCTTGTCCGTTCCAAAGAGATCGATCTCTCCCGGATCACCCGTCTGATTATTGTTGATTGTCAGGAACCGTCACGTATTGGGCGTTTTGCCGAGTTGTTAGATCGTCCTGGCTTGATTGTCCATCTCTATGATCATCACCCAGCCACTGCTGATAGTATCAGCGCATCAGGCGGGGCTATTCGATCTGTCGGCGCCACTGCCACCATTATGACTGAACTGCTGCGGGAGCGGGGGATTGAGCCGACCCCAGCAGAGGCGACCCTTTTGCTGCTGGGCATTCATGAAGATACCGGGCGGCTGCTGTTTCCTACGACGACGCCAGAGGACTATCGGGCTGCTGCCTGGCTGCTGGAGCGGGGGGCACGGCTGCACCTGGCCGATGAGATCCTGTCACCTGAGTTGACCACACCGCAGGTGGAGCTGCTGCATGATCTGCTGGCAACCCTGAAGACCAGTGAAGTCAGTGGAGTGCGGCTCTCCGTGGCCCATGCCAGCCGTCCCTGGTATGTCGGGGACGTTGCCGGTCTGGCCCACATGATGCGGGATATGGAAAACCTGGACCTGCTGGTGCTGGTGGTGGCCATGGCGGACCGGGTCTATCTGGTGGCCCGCAGTCGGGTGCCTGAAGTGGATGTGGGGGAGCTGCTGCGCCTCTTTGGCGGCGGCGGACATGCCTCGGCCGCCTCGGCAACCGTCAAGGGCGAACCGTTGTCCGTTGTTCTGGAGCGGCTGGAGCGTAATCTTCTGTTGATAGTACATCCACGTAAGACAGTGGGACAGATTATGTCATCACCGGTTCGTAGTGTGGCTGCAGAAACAACCGTGCTGGGAGCCCGTGATCTGCTGGTGCGTTACAACTACAGCGCCATGCCGGTGCTGCAGGGCGAGCAGCTGCTGGGGATTATCACCCGTAAGGTGGCTGAAAAGACCGTCTACCATGGCCTTGGTGACCGGCCGGTAACCGAGGTGATGTATACTGCAGTGATGCGTGCCACCCCGGAAACTCCCCTTACCACGGTGATGGATCATATGGTGGGTGGCGACCGCCGTTTTGTGCCGGTCTTTGAGGCTGAACAGCTGGTGGGGGTAGTGACCCGCACGGACCTGTTGCGGCACCTGCACGGTAGCAGCACTGATGGTGAGAGTCTGTACGATCTGGAACGGCTCTCGCCGGAACCAAAGCAGCGGGATCTGGTCGCCCTGCTCAGAAGGCGTCTGCCAGCTGATTCAGTGCTGATGCTGGAACTGTTGGGTAGCAGTGGTGATGAACAGGGGCTGGCGGTGCATGCGGTGGGTGGTTTTGTGCGGGACCTGCTGCTGGATCTTCCTAACTTTGATCTTGATATTACGGTGGAGGGGGACGGTATCTTTTTTGCCGAGACCTTTGGCAAACAGCATGACTGCCGGGTACGCCCCCATCAGGCCTTTGGTACGGCAGTGGTGGTTTTTCCCGATGGTCGCAAGCTTGATGTGGCCAGTACCCGCCTGGAATATTACGATTCACCCGGGGTACTGCCCACGGTGGAGCGGGCCTCACTGCGCCATGACCTCTATCGCCGTGATTTTACCATCAATACCCTGGCGCTTTGTCTGAATAACAACCGTTTCGGTATCCTGCTTGATTTCTTTGGCGGCCAGAAGGACCTGCAGGCCAAGACGGTGCGGGTGCTGCACAACCTTTCTTTTGTGGAGGATCCGACCCGTGCATTCCGGGCGATCCGCTTTGAGCAGCGGCTGGGTTTCCAGCTTGATCCCCATACCGAAGGTCTGCTGCGTTCTGCGGTCCGGGCCGGACTGGTGGAGCGGGTTGGTGGCAAGCGCTTGATGGGGGAATTGATCCAGATACTGAAAGAGCAGGAACCAACCCTGGCGGTCAAGCGGATGGCTCAGCTGAGTCTGTTGCCCTGCATCCACAGTGAACTGCGCTTCGGTCCAGACAGTGAGCAACTTTTTGCCGAGCTTGAACGGGTACTGGCCTGGTATCAGCTGCTCTATCTGGATAAACCACTGGAACCGTGGACGGTCTGGTTTCTGGCCTTGATGGACCGCCTTGATTCTCCCCAGTACCTGGAGGTTTGTCAGCGTCTGATGATGCCGGAGCGTTTGATGGAGCGGGTCTTCGGGCATCGTCATAATGCCCTGAAACGTTTGCAGCACCTGCGGCAGGCGTTGGGGCGAGGACAGGAAATTTCCAATAGCCAGCTTTACACCCTGCTGCATGGCATGCCGGTGGAACTGCTGCTGTACGGCTTGGCCCGCAGTGGCAAGGAAGAGCTGCGCCGGTTGGTGTCGCATTACTTGACCAGACTTGCCGACGCAAAGTCCCTGGTCAGCGGTACTGAGCTGCAGACCCTGGGGGCCGTGCGCGGGCCAGCTATCCGCAGCCTTAAGGAGCGGCTGCTGGCAGCGCGGCTGGATGGCTTGATCGCCTCAAAGGATGAGGAACTGGCATTGGCCAGGCAGCTGATAGCAGAAGGCGCAGTTAAATGATAATCGGCCGCTTTGCTCCATCTCCCACCGGTCCGTTACACACAGGTTCTCTGGTTGCTGCGGTGGGCAGCTGGCTGATGGCTAAGTCTGCTGGTGGTCAGTGGTTGCTGCGGATTGACGACCTGGATGGGCCACGCTGTCGTCAGGAGTTTGAGGATGATATCCTGCGGACCCTGGAGCGGTTCGGCCTTTCCTGGGACGGCGCTATTACCCGTCAAAGCGACAATACCGAAGCCTATGCCGAGGCCTTTGAACAGTTACGGAAGCTGGGCGCGGTGTATCCCTGTGGTTGTTCGCGGGCTGAGATAGCCCGCAGTGCCTCGGCCCCTCATCCTGGTGAGGAGATTGCCTATCCTGGTACCTGTCGTAGCGGTCTGTTGGTTGGCCGTAAGCCACGGGCATGGCGGCTGCGCACCGATGGGGTGCAGATCGCTTTTGATGATCTGCGCCACGGCAGGATAACTACGGAGCTGGATCGAACAGGTGATTTTGTAGTCAAGCGGGCTGAGGGTTTTTTTGCCTACCAACTTGCGGTGGTGGTGGATGATCAGCTGACCGGCGTCAACCAGGTGGTACGTGGGGATGACCTGTTGGATTCCACCCCGCGTCAAGTTCTGATCCATCAGTTACTGGGCTGGCCGTTGCCACAGTATTGTCACCTGCCGCTGGTGACTGGACCGGACGGGGCAAAGTTGAGTAAGCGGGACAATACGGTCTCGCTGGCCGATGGCAGGATGGTTGGAAAAGAGTCTGAGCTGTTGAGATGGAGTTTTCAGTTTCTTGGGCTGGTGATCCCGGCGGAGTTGGTTGAAGCATCGTCTGGAGAGCTGTTGCATTGGGCTCAGTCCCAGCCCTCAGATTTCTGGCTAAAAAGGAAAGCCAAGGCTTAATCGGAATCCGGTTAGTCCATCACCAAAACGGTGGCTGGCACCAATGCGTGGGTCGGTGAGAAACCACAACTTGCTGGGTTTCGCCAGCCCCA
>NZ_JAOTRZ010000334.1 GCF_030247655.1 Trichlorobacter sp.
CCGCTGAAAACGATCAAAGGGCCAGCCTAATGCTGCTCTCTGGTGAAAACTTCACTACAGGCTGACATTGGCAACCAACTTTCAAGACTTTTGCAAGAGGCTCAGTCGTTACCGCCAAGACACAAAAGCACCAGAGCCGGTTTTTCTCGATCCAATGTCTCATCCAGCCTCGCCAAACCTGCCGATGTCACCTCACCAGGTATCCCGGCATTCACTACCGCACGCCCGATCAAACGGCTTAAGACAGCGGGATAGCTGGTTTCCGGCGCAGCACCGGTCCCGGCAGTCAGACTATCGCCAAATGCCAGAACAACGGCATCAGGAGGCACTAATGCAAGTTCCGGGGCAACGGAACAACCTGATAAAAACATATGCATAATCAATATAAATGTCAGAACAAGCCGTGTCATAACACCCTTTTCACACCATGAATTCTATAAAACATCCTTTACCCAGACCGATACAGAGCCCCCCTTGCAACGAAACTCGCCCCAGCCATGCTCATTAGTGATTACGGCGTCCGTTTGATGACCGGTGATATCATGATAGGCCGTGTCCGGCTGCCCCACCTCCATCCACTTAAAACCATCTGCTCCGTTACTCATCAGCACTGCCATGCCACCGGGGTGTTCATCATCCCCAAGCCTGGTCCAACCGATCACTGCAGGATGATCAAAATAATCATACTGCGGCCCGTAGGCGTACCTTTTACGGGCTGCCAGAAAACAATCCAGCAAGAAGCGATGGGAGGGCATCACACAATGATACTGGTTACCGTCCTTGCCTTTGTCGTCATACTCTGCACCATAGTAATCGGCATAAAACAGACAGGGATAGCCTTCCCTGCGCAGTAGGATCAAGGCATAGGCCAGTGGCTTGAACCATGCTTCCACGACCGATTCCAAGGCCTGAAGCGGTTGGGAATCATGATTTTCAACAAAGGTGACAGCATGGGTCGGACGGGCCTGCATCACACTGCCATCAAGAATCCGGCGCAGGTCATACTCGTTACCAGCCCGGCCAGCACGGTGGAAGTTATAATGCAGTGGTACATCAAACACCGCCATCCTTCCGCCCACGTCATCAATGTACCAAAGCAGGGTTGAGAGACTGTTAACCCAGTATTCTCCCACCACAAACAGATCTTTACCGGCATGTTTTTCCAGGTCATCAAGCCATTCCGGAAAGAACCAGGCCGCAATATGCTTGATCGCGTCCAGTCTGAAACCATCCACACCGGTGGCATCAAGGTACCAGCGCCCCCAGCGAGCCAGTTCTTCTCGCACTTCAGGATGCTGACAGTCCAGGTCACAGCCCATCAGATAGGCAAAATTGCCAAACTCCTGCGAGACCTCGTCATCAAAACTCTTACCTTCCAGCAGGTAGACCGTGTCCCGCTCACCGGGGTTTGAGTGATCATAATCAACGGCATCAAAATGCTGCCAGTGCCATTGAAATGAGGAATGTACACCGGCCCGGCCTGGAAAACTGAACCCGGTATAGGCAAGTATCTCCCGCAACTCGCCTTTGGGATGCAGTCGATCCCCCCGACGGTAAGGGGTAGCCCGACAGGGCTCTGCCTGCTCAGCCCCCATGCGATGATTCAGTACGGCATCGGCATAGACCTGGACACCTGACTTACGGAGTTGCTGCACAGCCTGCAGATACTGTTCTTTGGTGCCGTACTTGGTCCGTACCGAGCCTTTCTGGTTAAACTCGCCCAGGTCATACATATCATACACGCCATAGCCGACATCAGCGGCACCACCGATCCCTTTGTACGCTGGCGGCAGCCAGAGGGCGGTAATCCCTGCTTGTGCCAACTCATCTGACTTATCCGCTAATTCTGTCCAGAGGCTACCGTCAGCAGACAAGTACCAGTGAAAATACTGCATCATGACACCGTTCAGATCAGACATAGGACTCTCCAACTGCTGACGTTATGCAACAAACATACTCTTGTTGCTATACCACAGATCCCCGTCT
>NZ_JAOTRZ010000335.1 GCF_030247655.1 Trichlorobacter sp.
GGCACCTACTTCTCCATACTGGAATTGATCGCTACCGGCAAAACCGCCAGAAGTGAAATTGAGTCAGTACTTGAAATCCATAGCGGTGCGTATCTGGCAAAACTGGAAGGTGAATATGCCCTGATCTACCGGCATCGTCCCATTATCGCCAAACCGGGATGCAGACTGCATAAATATTACATCAGAGACAACTTCTTAAGCTTCTGGTTCAGGTTTATCTACCGCAATCTTTCTGCGGTTGAAACCGGCAACTTTGACTACATCCGACAGATCGTGAACAGAGATTACACCACCTGGGCAGGCAGGATACTGGAAAGGTTCTTCCATGAACTGTTTGCCCATACCGGCAGCTACAACCATATCGGATCATACTGGGAGCGTGGCAACAAAAACGAGATTGACCTTGTGGCCGTAAATGACCTGACCAAAGAATTGGTGGTTGCTGAGATCAAGCTGAATAGAGACAGGATCAATCTTACTGAACTTGAGCAAAAAGCTCGTAACCTCTGCATGGAGTTTAAGGGCTACAACGTCAGCTACAAGGCGTTGGGGCTGGAGAATACAGCGGAGTATCTGGCAACAGGAACGTGACGTAGCGGTGGTCAACAGGTATGGTGTCCCTCTATTTTTCATTGCAAGGGATAACGTCAGTAAAGATAGTTACCGTTGACAGCTCAGTGATTATTTCGTCAGGTTACGTTTGATGACGAAATGAAGCAAAAGGTAGCTACTGTTCTATAGGTTGAGCAGATAAAAATCCTGCAACGCTAGATACAGTGCGCGACAATCATCAGGAACCGGCTCTGCACAGTACTCTCTCTGTTTACGCAATGATTCTTCAAAAAACGTATGACCTTCAACCGGGCCTCCGCTAAGCCCCAGATAGGCGGCCACCCTTTTAACTGAAGCCAGGTATTGATCTGCATCTACATCAAACGATACAAGCGGAAAACGATAACACTGCAACAGTTCAAGTAACCGCTCATTATAGGCACGCCATAAAGCAAGCCCTTCATCCAAAGGAATCTGATTTCTAAAATATAATGACTGGGCCACACTTAACGGATGTCGGAAGGTACCGACCAGCTGAAAATCACCAAGCCCTTCCGCCCAGAAAGGAAAGGTAAAAAGGCATCGGGGGTCTTTAAATCCCCACATGCTACCACCTGAAGCTACAGTCATATCGCGGATAATGGCATCACGTTCCAACACTTGTGCCTCATCCCACCCAATAGTGGTTGGAGGGGAACACCATACCCCACCATTTTTTTCAAGCACTGTGTTATTTAAAACAACAATACGCTCACTTTCGCGGTTGCCTTTAAGATTAAACGGATTCTCGGTATATACCTCTCCAAGAAACAGGCCCATCTGCTGCAAGCTACCGGTAAGACAGCTGGTACCGCTGCGATGCATACCTAATATCATAACGGGCTTCATATCAAAACCTACACTTCCTTATTAAATTTGATAAGCGCGCGTACGCCTGACCAACGCTCAACATGCTGATCACACCGTTTTTGTTCAAAGCGTCAAAAATATCTTTAGGAACAACAACTCCTTTGATATTTTTAAACTCACAAGAGTTGGCAATTTGACGTAGTACTGACAACTTAGACGTCCCACAAGCCATTCTCGACGAATAATACTTGAACCCTTCAGAGTCAGGTGTTCTTCCAAGCAATGTCAGATATACACATTTGATAAAATCATCTGCGTCATGAGCCATCAATTCATCATAAGATATTGCAGCAACAAGTTTTTTCTTTTGAGTGGGTAACAAACTACATATTTTATGCCACCAGTAATCAATACCCAAACGCTCAATTACAGCCTGTCTTTTTTCAGGATCATCATGTATTGCAGAAAAAGTACAATGCCATTTTTCAAGCTTTTCCAGGTTCAGACATGACTCATCCCACTTTGAAACAAAAACAACTGGCAGTTGTTCATAGGCACCTTTAAGGGCACTATCCCGTAT
>NZ_JAOTRZ010000047.1 GCF_030247655.1 Trichlorobacter sp.
TCTTTGCGCTATGACCCAGCGGAATTCCATGTGGCGTCTCCCGATGCCTAACGAGAACGAGATAAGGCGGTTACGACACATGAAAGTTGAAACCGAACAAACTACCATGAAAGTAAAAGCTCAAAATTAAGCGGGGAGTAAGTAACTCGCGCTTGATTGAGCCGTTAGATTACGAAAGGGAAAACGATGAAAACTAGAAAGCCTCCCCGTTGGTATGAAGAATACGATAAAGAGACTCGCTGCTATCACGTTGTAAAAGAAGGTTTCCATGATTCAATCCACCGGAGCAAACACGATGCTTTACTCAGGATTATAGAGCTTGAAGAACTGGATAAGAACGCAGAGTAATCTAACGTTTATTAGACACCCTAATTTTTTTGTAAAAAACGAATTTTTGTCGAAATGTGTTGCTTGAAATCTTTTATTTACCTGTTAACATTAAACTAACAAAAAATAAAAACGTCATAAATGATCAGCAAAAAACGTCAATCAGCGGCGCTGCCGGGTGGATGTTATCTCAGTTCATTTACCACTTTTTAGCCTTCGCATTTGCTGATCAGTGGGTAATTCTCTGGATGCAAGATGCTGTCTATGGTGAGATCTACATCAAGTTCCGGCCAGTAGAGGTGACGCTCTGAAGGCATTTCTACATGCAGGATTTTCTTTACCGGGGCATCTTGAAACCATGGAAAGTTTTGAAATGAAAGAAACGTTTCCTGGTCGTGTACAAAAATCCAGATGCCGTGACGTGATATGTTGGTGACTTCAACAGCCAAAGTGTTGTTGCCAGGCAGCGCGGATTTCATTGGTGTGCTGCTCAATGAGGTTGTATGCCTCGTTCAGTTCTTTCATGCTAAGGCCATGATTTTGCGCTATTTTGATGTCAGGCTCAAGCCAGAACTTTGCCTCGCCGCTGTTTGACTGAACATGTACGTGCATTCTCGGTTCTTCACGGGAAAAAAAGTAGAACCTGTAGCCAGCTTCTCTAAAAACAGTTGGACTCATCTGCATCCCTTAAGCGCTTGCTGTGCCTGAAGTTAAGTTGTTGTTCAATAAATCTGATTTTTTACCCGGAGGTTGCCATGGAGCCACAATCCACAAAACCTAAGTTGCTTGATCAACTGCGTGATCGCATCCGCCTAAAGCATTACAGCCGTCGGACCGAGGATGTGTACCTTGATTGGGCAAAACGTTACATACTGTACCACAAGAAAAGACATCCGCAAGAGATGGGCAAGAAAGAAGTTGAAGAATTTTTAACCTATCTGGCAACAGAGCGGAATGTGGCGGCATCTACCCAGAATCAGGCCAAGGCAGCCCTGCAGTTTTTGTACAAAGAGGTGCTTAATATCAGGTTGCCCTGGTTGGGTGAGGTGCAGCAGGCCAAGAAGCCGAAGCGTCTGCCGGTGGTGCTGACAGAGAAGGAGGTGCAGATGCTTTTGGCCCATGTGCCGCTGGGGTACGGGGTGCTGGCCCGCCTGATGTACGGCACCGGGATGCGTCTGCTGGAGGGGTTGCGGCTGCGAGTGCAGGATCTTGATTTTGGTCGGGCAGAGCTGTTTATCCGTGAAGGGAAGGGGGCTAAGGATCGGGTGACGATGCTGCCCAAGTCGTTGATTGAACCGCTGCAGGAGCATTTGAAGCAGGTGAAGAAGGTGCATGAGCAGGATCTGTTAAAAGGGCATGGTGAGGTCTGGCTGTCTGAGAGCGTGGCCCGCAAGTATCCCAATGCCGGGCGTGATTGGATCTGGCAGTATGTGTTCCCTTCCGGGCGGTTGTCGGTTGATCCCCGTTCCGGCGTGACCCGGCGGCATCATCTGGATGAAAAGGCGTTGCAGCGGACGATCAAGCAGGCGGCGATTGATGCGGGGTTGACCAAGAATGTAACCCCCCACACCCTGCGCCATTCCTTTGCAACCCATCTGTTGCAGGCCGGGTATGATATCCGCACGGTGCAGGAGTTGCTGGGGCATAAGGATGTGCAGACCACGATGATCTATACCCATGTGCTGAATAAGGGCGGGTTGGGAGTGACATCGCCGCTGGATCGGCTGGTGTAAAGGGGAACTCAGGGTTTGATTTCAATGATGGTGCCGTTGGGTACCAGTTTCCAGATTTCTTCAATTTCATCGTTGGTTACGGCAATGCAACCCAGGGTCCAGTCTGTTGTGATATGCAGTTTGCCAATGGAAGCAAATTGACTGCCGAGTCCGTGGATCATGATATCACTGCCTGGTTTGACGCCGATAGCAGCAGCCTGTTGCCGGTCAGTGGCAGAGGGGTAGGAGATGTGCAGGGAGCGATGGTAGGCACTGTGGGGGTTGCGGTAGTCAATCCGGTAGATTCCTTCCGGTGTTCTGCCATCGCCTTCACGCTGCTTGTGTCCTTGGGGGTGCGGTCCCAGTGCTATCCGGTAGCTGCGGAAGGTTCGTCCACGGGATTGCAGATGTAGTTGATGGTTGCTTTTTTCTACAACAATCCGGTCTGCTGTGGCGATTTGCTGTTGTGGGCGGGGCTGCTGCGGTGCCGGCAGCGGGGCGCGGTTACATCCCATAAGAAGTAGCAGCAGGCAGCAGATAGATCCGTATTTTAGTGTGCAGGCAGCATTAACGCGCACAGATTTCAAAATCGCTTCCTTGCCAGCAAGCCTTGTCTTTGGATGAACGTTTGGCCTCACCCCAGCGGGAGTTGTTGCCGGCACTGGTCAGACCGCGCACTTCTGCCTTACCTTTGGCAACAATAGAGACCGATAACACGCCGATATCATCAAATAACGGGCCTTGCCGCTTGATGTTGGATAAGGAAAATGAACCGCCAGCTTCCGGCATGAACAGACAGGGGCCGTTGTAAGCCAGGGTCTTGCCGGTTGTTATTTTGCAGCTGATGACTCTATCGGCAGCCCACGTTGTCTGGGCCAGCAGCAGGATGGTTGCCGTGATGCGGAGTAGTTTGGACATTGGCTGTCTTCCTAACGATGGTGATTTGTCTGGATACTGTAGCAGATTATCAGGTGGCTGTAAGGAGCAGGCAGACAAATGCCCCGTCTCGGTAATCCGAAACGGGGCGTTGTGTGTGTCGTATGGTTTTAAGGGGGATTAACCCATCACAAACACCAGGTCTTCTTTCTCTACCGTATCGCCTTCTTTAAACTTCACCTCAGCCACTTTTCCATCGGCCTTGGCCTTGATGTTGGTCTCCATCTTCATCGCTTCGGTTACCATCAGGACATCACCGGCTTTAACTTCATCACCGGCCTTGACGTTAACCTTCAGGACCTTGCCCGGCATCGGCGCACCAACATGGTTGGCATTGCCTTTGTCTGCCTTTTCACGCATGGCGTCGCTGTTCTTGATTGACTGATCCCGCACCATGACGGAACGGTTGTTGCCGTTCAGCTCAAAGTAGACCGCGCGGGTGCCATCGTCATGCAGTTTGCCAATGGCGTTCAGTTTAATGATCAGGGTCTTGCCCGGTTCAATTTCGATGGATGTTTCCTGGCCCGGCTCCAGCCCGTAGAAGAAGATCGGGGTGGGGATAACCGAGATGTCGGAGTATTCCTGACGGAAACGGTCAAACTCGGGGTAGACATTGGGGTAGAGGATGGCTGAGATCAGCGCCTTGTCATCCACACGATGTCCCAGTTTTTCCTCCAGGATCAGGCGCTCTTCGTCAAAGTCAGCCGGTTCAAGCAGTTCACCGGGACGGCAGGTGATCGGTTGCTGGCCCTTGAGGATGACCTTCTGCAGTTCTTCCGGCCAGCCCTGGTACGGTTGGCCCAGCATCCCTTTGAACATACCGACCACGGATTCCGGGAAGGCCAGGTCTTCAGTGGTGGTGTAGACATCTTCCGGCTGCAGGTTGTTCTTGACCAGGAACATGGCCATGTCACCAACCACCTTGGATGAAGGGGTGACCTTGACAATGTCGCCGAACATCATGTTTACCTTGTGGTACATCTCCTTGCATTCATCCCAACGCTCAATCAGGCCCAGGCCAGCCACCTGCGGTTTGTAGTTGGAGTACTGACCACCGGGGATTTCATGGTGATAGACCTCGGCAGTGCCGGACTTGAGACCGGATTCAAACGGTGCGTAGTAATCACGCACGGTCTCCCAGTAGTTGGCCAGCTTCTGCAGACCGGCTGCGTTGACCTGCGGATCGCGCTCGCTGCCTTCCAGGGTGGAGACCAGGGCGTTCAGGTTAGGCTGGGCGGTCAGGCCGGACAGTGAGGAGAGGGCGGCATCCACGATATCCACCCCGGCTTCGCTGGCCTTGAGCAGCATGGCGGAGCCGTTGGAGGAGGTGTCGTGGGTGTGCAAATGGACCGGAATGCCGATGTTTTCTTTCAGCGCCTTGACCAGTTTGTAGGCGGCCAGCGGCTTCAACAGGCCGGCCATGTCTTTGATGGCCAGGATGTGGGCACCCATCTTCTCCAGCTCTTTGGCCATGTTGACGTAGTATTCCAGGGGATACTTGTCCCGCTTGGGATCGGTGATGTCGCCGGTGTAGCAGATGGCAGCTTCACAGATCTTGCCGGATTTGCGGACCGCCTCCATGGCAACCTGCATGCCGGTGGTCCAGTTCAGGGAGTCAAAGACCCGGAAGATATCCACACCGGAGTTGGCGGCCTCTTCCACAAACTTCTGTACCACGTTGTCCGGGTAGTTGGTGTAGCCCACGGCATTGGAACCGCGCAGCAGCATCTGGAACAGGATGTTGGGCACCGCCTCGGACAGTTTGTGCAGCCGCTGCCAGGGATCTTCACGCAGGAAGCGCATGGAGACGTCAAAGGTGGCTCCGCCCCAACATTCCAGCGAGAATAGATCAGCACCCAGGTAGGAGGTCGGTTCAGCAATCTTGAGAATGTCGTACGAGCGGACCCGGGTAGCCAGGTTGGACTGGTGGGCATCCCGCATGGTGGTGTCGGTGATCAGCAGTTTTTTCTGCTCCAGGATCCATTTGGAGAGGCCTTCAGCACCCAGCCGCATGAACAGATCTTTTGACCCGGCAGGGCGGGGCTGGGTGTAGTCAATTTCAGGTACGCGGGCTTCGATCAGCTCAGCTGATTTAAGCGGCTTGACAATGCCGGGCGAGCCGTTAACCACCACATCACCCAGGAAGGAGAGTACCTTGCTGGCCCGGTCTTTCTTTTCACGGAACTGCAGCAGTTCAGGGTGTTTTTCAATAAACGAGGTGTCACATTTACCACCCAGGAAGACGGAGTGGGTGATCACGTTTTCCAGGAAGCCGATGTTGGTCTTGACCCCGCGGACCCGGAACTCCTGCAGGGCACGGTTCATAATAGAAGCGGCATCCTTGAAGTTGAGGCCCCATGAGCTGACCTTGACCAGCAGCGAATCATAGTGGGGGGTGATCTGGGCGCCGGTAAAGGCGTTGCCTGCATCCAGACGGATACCGGCACCGGCGGCGGAGCGGTAGGTGGTCAAAGTGCCGAAGTCAGGGGCAAAGTTGTTGCCTGGATCTTCGGTGGTGATCCGGCACTGGATGGCGTAGCCCCGCATATCAACCGCAGATTGGGACGGGATGTTGATCTCCGGGTCAGACAGTTTGTAGCCCTGGGCAACCAGCAGCTGGTTCTGCACCAGGTTGCGACCGGTGATCATCTCGGTGACGGTGTGCTCCACCTGAATACGGGGGTTCATCTCAATGAAGTAGAAGCTGCCTTCCTGGTCCACCAGGAATTCAACCGTACCGGCGTTGCGGTACTTGACCTGACCGGCGATCTTCAATGCGGCGGTGCAGATCTCTTCCCGCTGCTGCTGGGTCAGGCAGAGTGCCGGGGCAAATTCAACCACCTTCTGGTGGCGGCGCTGGATGGAACAATCCCGCTCAAACAGGTGTACCAGGTTGCCGTAGTTGTCTCCCAGTACCTGTACTTCAATATGCTTGGGGTTCTCAATGTAGCGCTCCAGGAATACGGTGGCGTTGCCAAAGGCGGCCTTGGCTTCGCTGGCTGCAGCAACCAGGCCTTCCAGCAACTCTTTCTTGTTGCGGGCCACCCGCATACCACGGCCACCACCACCGGCAGCAGCCTTGATGATGATCGGATAGCCGGATTCTTTGGCAAACTTCAGCGCTTCTTCTTCCTTCTCGATCGGATCTTCGGTACCGGGCACCACCGGTACGCCGGCGGCCATGGCAGCCTTGCGACCGGCAACCTTGTCGCCCAGGGCACGCTGCATTTCTGCGGTGGGTCCGATGAAAGAGATACCGGCTGCTTCACACTTTTCGGCAAATTCGGCATTTTCAGCCAGAAAACCGTAGCCGGGGTGGATCGCATCCACATCGGCCTTCAGGGCCAGGGCGATGATCTCGTCAATCCCCAGATAGGCGTCAATCGGTGCCTTGCCTTTACCGATCAGGTAGGCCTCGTCTGCCTTGTAACGGTGCAGGGAAAGCTTGTCCTCTTCCGAGTAAAGCGCCACCGTGCTGATCCCCAGTTCGGTACAGGCCCGGAAGATTCGGATGGCAATCTCGCCACGGTTGGCAGCCATAACTTTGCGGAATTTGTTGATCTTCTTCATGCCGTTTCTCCTGTTTTTGATGGTAGTAAAGGTTCGTTCAATGATTTTTAGTAACACTTAAAAAATTTAGTTATTTTGAATAGTTATGCCGTTTACGGTGGCGGCACTTAACCAGAAACAGGGGGGGATGTCAACAGGAAAAACTGTCGGATGCCAGTTGTTGTCAGGAGAACTAAATGATCCAGGGGTGGATATGCAGATGGCTGTCTGAAAGCTTCATTAAGAGATAGGTGATTTTTTCTGGTTGTGTTAATGTATCCAACTCTATTTCGGTGTGGTGAAGGTTTGTATTCCCTGGCACAGGCAACAGGCAGTGACACAAATTTGAAGGGGTTTTGAGTGAGCCGGTTCTGGAATCGACTGAGCCTTAAAAGACGACTTGCGCTGGTGATGGTTGTGACCGGTCTGTTGCTGGTAACCGGCATTGTTTCCGGTGTACTGGTTGTGTTGTATCGGCAGTATACCGGCACCCTGTCCCGCCAGCAGGAAACCTTGCTGGAAGGTCTTGCTCAGGGGATTGACGATCAGTTGCATGCCTCGCTTGATGCCCTGGCAGGGGTGGCTCAGGTTACACCTCAAAACACGTTAACTGATCCTGTTGCTGCCCAACGTTTTCTGGATAACCGCACCGGTATCCAGAGTATCTTTGATAACGGCCTGGCCTTGTTTACCCGAACAGGGCGGCTGATGGCTGAAACTCCTTATGATCCAGACCGCACCATCCGGGAATTTGCCGAGTATCCCTTTTTTAAACAGGTGTTTAGTGCCGATAGGCCGATTATCAGCCTTCCATTTCGTTCTACCAAACCGCCCCACCATGCAGTTGTTCAGCTTCTGGCACCGATAAAAAATGCGTCCGGTGCCACCATCGGGTTTCTTTCCGGTGGTGTCAGGCTTGATCAGTCTAATTTCCTTGGTTCTCTGGCCCAACGCCGGGTAGGCAGCAGTGGCTATCTGTATCTCTACAGCAAAGACCGCACCATGCTGGTGCATCCTGATTCCAGCAGGATACTGGGGCGAACCGTACTGCCGGGGGTAAACCATCTCTTTGATCGGGCAATTAAGGGGTGGAGCGGGTCAGGTACCACGCTAAATTCACGGGGGGTAAAGCAGATAGCCAGCTTCAGACCTTTAACCCAGGCACCCTGGGTGCTGGCTGCAACATTTCCTGAGCAGGAGGCTGCTGCACCGTTGTATAACGCCGGTCTGCTGCTGGTGTCGCTGATTGTCGGGCTGGGGGGGATCGGAGCTGGTATCAGCTGGTGGCTGACACAGCGTTTGACCGCACCGCTGGCTGATTTTGCTGATCACTTGCAGCGTTTGCCGCAGCTTTCTGGGCCTGCCCGCTATGTGCAGCCCCAGGGAGGCCCGGAGCTGGAAATTCTGGCCTCCAGCCTGAACCGGATGGTGGCGGAGCTTGATCAGCAGCAGGCAACTATTCAGGATCAGATGGCTGAGCTGGTCATTGCGTCAACTGAGCAGCGCAGAACTGCACAGCTGTTACGGCTGATTACCGATAACGTGCCGGACCTGATCTGGGCCAAGGATCTGGCCGGGAACTATCTGTTTACCAACCTGGCCAATGCCCGACTGTTGTTGTTGACCGATGATACGTCTGAACCGATCGGAAAAAAACATGATGAATATGCCAGTCGAATTCGGGCTGAACGGCCTGATCAGAAGGATTGGTATAGCTTTGGAGAGCTTTGTGGCGACTCTGATGACTTTGTGCTGAAGGAGCTTACAGCGCAACGGTTTGAAGAATATGGCAATGTACAGGGCGATTTTTTGTATATGGATGTTTATAAGGCACCGTTTTTTGACCAAAGTGGCGTCTTGCTGGGGACGGTGGGCTGTGGCCGGGTGATTACCCGTGAAAAGCAGCTTGAACATGAAACCCGGCGTCTGGCCCGCCTGTACCGGATTTTGTCTGCCATTAACCAGAAGATTGTACATAAGCCAACGCCGTTGGAGCTGTTCCAGTTTGTCTGCGCAACCCTGGTGTCTGATGACAACTTTGTGATGGCCTGGATAGGGGTGGCGGATGGTGCAGGAGGCTATGCTCCGGTCGCATCAGCCGGTATAGCGTTGGAGATGTTACAGGAGTTCCGTGGCAGCGAGCATCTGCAAGCGGTTGCCAGGGGAGGTGATGGCAGCCTGATCATGTCAACCATTACTCCGGAAAATGCACCGCAGTTGCTTTGTTCCTGTTGTGCCAGTTTGTACCGCATCAAGCCGTTTGGATCACAGGCAACCTATCAGATCACGCCAGACCGGGCAGATGCAGCCCTGCTGGTGGTCTATGCTGCTGAAAACAACTTCTTTGACCATGATGAACGGAATCTGATGGATGAGTTGGTGGGCGATCTGGCCTATGCCCTTGAAACGGACGCATCGGAACAGCAGCTTGAATATCTCTCCTGGTATGATCCGTTGACCGATCTTCCCAACCGGCAGATGGCCTGTTCCCACCTGACGCAGGCCCTGGCGCGCGCCAAGCGGGCTAATACGTCTTTAGCACTGCTCTGTCTTGATCTTGATCACTTCAAGGATATCAATGACAGCTTTGGCCATCTGACCGGTGATGCCCTGTTATGTCTGGTTGCCCAGCGTCTGCAGCAGCGGATGCGGGCGACTGATACGGTGGCCCGGTTGGGGGGAGATGAATTTATCATCCTGTTGGAGGGGGTGAAAGAGCTGTCCACGGTTGTCCTGGCGGTGGAAGACCTTTTGCTTCATCTGCAGGCACCGTTTAGCCTTGAAAACGGGCTTGAGCTGAGGATCGGCGTCAGTATCGGTATTGCACTCTTTCCTGACCATGCCCGGACCGCCATGGATCTGTTACAGGCAGCAGATTCTGCGTTGTTCAAGGCAAAGCAGAAAGGCCGGGCCGGTTTTGCCCTGTTTAGTGAAGAGTTGACTGCCCAGGCCACGGAGCGGATCCAGCTGGGTAATCGTCTGCGTCGGGCGGTTGAGCTGGATGAACTGCGGGTCGTGTATCAGCCACAGGTGGAACTGGCCACGGGGAACATTATCGGGGCAGAGGCGCTGATGCGCTGGGAAAGTCCTGATCTGGGATCAGTTGCGCCAACCCGCTTTATCCCTCTGGCAGAAGAGATCGGCTGCATTGTGCCGATGGGGGGATGGATTCTGCGCCAGACCTGCAAACAGGGCAGGGCATGGCTTGATGCAGGTCTGCCACCATTGTCACTGTCGGTTAACCTGTCTGCACATCAGTTTCATCAGGCGGATATCTGTCAGGTAGTGGCTGACATACTGCACGAGACCGGGTTCCCGGCAGAGCAGCTGGAGCTTGAGGTGACAGAATCTGCCCTGATGCAGCCGGGTAACCAGACCATTGAGCTGTTGCATGGACTGCGTAAGCTTGGGGTCCGTCTGGCACTGGATGATTTTGGCACCGGCTATTCTTCGCTGGCCTATCTTAAACACTTTCCTTTGCATATGCTGAAGATCGACAAGTCGTTTGTGGATGATATTCCCCACAGCGACAAGGATATGCGTCTGGTCAGTACGATTATTTTCATGGCAAAAAGCATGGAGTTCAAGGTGATTGCTGAAGGGGTAGAGCGGCAGGAACAGCTTGATCTGCTCAAGGAGCTGGGGTGTGATCTGTATCAGGGCTACTTCACCAGTAAGCCGGTGCCCGCTGATGAGTTTATGACCCTGCTGAAACAGAGCCTGTAGCGGTTGTACTCTTTGCAGAGGGCTTTGTTTTATGCAGACTTTGTTTTCTCCGCGAACTCTGTGGCTCCGCGTGAGAAATCACGTTTTGCAGATTTGATGTACAATGCCCACTCCGGTAATCCGAAGCGGGCATTGCTGTTTGTGGTTAGCTGCTATTTAAAGTGTGTACTGGTCAGCATACTTGACCAGGTTGGGCAGGTCCGGTTTGGTCAGGATCTGCTGGGCACCCAGGTCATGCCATTTACGGATATTGTCTTCAGAGGCCAGTGACGAGAAGATTATGATCGGCAGGTCTTTCAGGCTGTCTTCTTTGCGGACCAGTGAGGTCAGGTGCAGACCGTCCATCTGGGGCATCTCCACATCGGTTATCAATAGTTGCATCCCGGAACGGAATGTTACGCCATCGGCAGCGCATTGCTGCATCCTTTTCTGGATTTTTTCCCAGGCTTCGGCGCCGTTAACCGCCTCTTCAACCTTATAACCGGCCCCACGCAGGGCGCTGCACATGGTGTGACGAATAAAGGGGGAATCGTCTGCAACCAGAATGGTTTTGCTGCTGCGGTCAACCCCAGCACTCTCAAGCAGTTGTTCTGAAGAGAGAGGTTTTAAAGCGCTGGAGGCGCAGAACTCAGCCACGATCTTCTCAAAATCCAGTACCAGGATAATCCGGTCATCCATCTTGACCAGGCCGGTGACCTGATCAGAGTAGATAGCAGAGGAGGGGGCCTCAACATTCTTCCAAGAGATGCGATAGATGCGTGAGACGGAGTGTACCAGCACCCCCACCATGACGTTGTTAAACTCCAGTACGATCACCCGGTCGGCAGCAAGATCACCAGTGAATTTATTGAGAATTTTTGAAAGATTAAGAACCGGGATCACTTTTTCCCGCAGTTTGATCATTCCTTCCACAGAGTCGGACGTATTCAGGGCCTTGGTCAGTTGGGGCAGGCGGATGATCTCCCGTACCTTGGCCACGTTAACCCCGTAATGGCAGGGGACCAGATTGCCGTGGGAGTCCAGTTCGTCAACGCGGAACTCCACGATCTCCAGTTCGTTGGTGTCGCTTTCAAGAAGGATGTTGGTCTGTTTCATGGCGAACTCCTGCCGTGGATTTTGTCAGGGCAGTATAGCACAACTCTTTACAATGAAAAGGGAATGGTGCACCGTTGACACAAAATACCCCCTGTGTTAGCTTCCAGCACCCATTTCAAACCTCGGAGATACCATGGTGTTCCCTGATTTTAATGAATTTTGTCAGCTGGCGCAAAAAGGCAATCTGGTGCCGGTCTATCGTGAAATTATGGCCGATATGGACACGCCGGTCACCGCTTTCCGCAAGATAGATGATGGCTGCTACTCCTTTTTGCTGGAGAGTATTGAAGGGGGAGAAAAGTGGGCACGCTATTCGTTTCTTGGTGCCAATCCGTCGGTGATCCTCCGTTCAAAGGGCAGTAAGGTTGAGATCCTGCGTGGTCAGACAATTGAGGCCCATGAAAGTGATGATCCAACCCGCTTGCTGCGGGATCTGCTGGCGCAGTATCAGCCGGTGGAAGTGCCGGGGCTGCCCCGTTTTGTGGGGGGGGCGGTTGGCTATCTGGGCTATGACATGGTGCGCCATTTTGAGCAGCTACCCACGGAGCGGCCTGATACCATCGGCGCCTGGGATTCGTTCTTTATGATCACCGATACCCTGCTGATCTTTGATACGGTCAAGCAGAAGATTCAGGTGGTGGCAACCGCCCATCTGGATGGCACCATTTCCCTTGAAGACGCCTATCAGGGGGCGATCAACCGGATTGATGGTCTGGTGACCCGTTTGCGGACACCACTGGCTGCCGGAACCACCACCGTACCGTCCAGGGGGGCAGTAGGGTTTTGCTCCACTACCACCCAGGCCGAATATGAGGCTGCAGTGGAAAAGGCCAAGGAGTATGTCCGGTCCGGCGATATCATTCAGGTGGTCTTGTCCCAGCGGATGTCCGGTGATTTAACGGTTGATCCCTTTGATATCTACCGGGTGCTGCGTACCCTGAATCCATCCCCTTACATGTTTTTCCTGCGCTGCGGTGATACCGTGGTAACCGGCGCCTCGCCAGAGGTGATGGTGCGTAAGGAAGGCAGCCGGGTGGAGCTGCGCCCGATTGCCGGCACCCGTCCACGAGGTGCCACGCCGGAGCAGGATGCACTGATGGCGGAAGAGCTGATGGCTGATCCCAAGGAGCGGGCAGAGCATGTCATGCTGGTGGATCTGGGCCGCAATGATCTGGGCCGGGTCTGCAGGACCGGCACGGTTGAAGTCAGTGAGCTGATGGTGATCGAACGCTATTCCCATGTCATGCATATTGTTTCCAACGTCCGGGGAGAGCTGACTGAAGGGCGGGATGCCTTTGATCTGGTGCGGGCCACCTTCCCGGCCGGTACCCTGTCCGGCGCCCCCAAGATCCGGGCCATGGAGATTATAGACGAACTTGAACCGGTGCGGCGCGGGGTCTATGGCGGGGCTGTGGGGTATGTATCCTTTTCCGGCAATATGGATCTGGCCATTGCCATCCGTACCCTGGTGGTGAAGGATGGCAAGGTACACCTGCAGGCTGGCGCCGGGATTGTGGCTGACTCTGACCCGGCCACTGAATGGCTGGAAACTGTTAACAAGGCGATGGCGGTGCGAAAGGCAATTGAACTGGCTGAACAAGGCCTGAAATAAAACAGATAAAGGAGATACACAGATGGCAACCGCAACTGCACGACACATCCTGGTGGCAACTGAAGAAGAATGCCTGAAGCTGAAGACAGAGATAGAGGGCGGCGCTGATTTTGGCGAGGTGGCCAAACTCAATTCATCCTGCCCCTCCCGGATGCGGGGTGGTGATCTGGGGGCCTTTGGTCCCGGTCAGATGGTGAAAGAGTTTGATGAGGTGGTTTTTACTGGCGAGATCGGCAAGGTACTAGGACCGGTCAAGACCCAGTTCGGGTATCACCTGCTTGAGGTTACCAAACGCTGGTAGTCAGCGAGGTGTCCCGTCCGAGTACACCGTTGCTGCCTTTGGCTGCTTTGGTTTTTTAACGGCAGTACGTGTCTTCTCGGTTGGGGAAGTCACGGCTGCTGCAACAAAATCGGCCGGATCACCTGGCCGCAGGGTGGCGTAATGGGAAGAGGCGATCTTCCTGATAATACCATCACTGAACTGAATGGTTGCCTTCAGGGCAGCTACTTCGGTTATTTTGCCAACGCCCCATGCTGTTGCTCCGGGGTGAATGACGACAGCTCCTGTTTTGATAATCATGGCTTCTCCTTGTCTTAACTGTTTAACAGTACGCCGTTATCGCACGAATAGATAGGTTTATTACCTTGCAGGTCACTCCTTGCTACCCAAGAACCGGGGATTATCCAGAATGGCATTGAATCAACAGCAGCTTGCAGCAATTATCCGTATCATTATAGAAGAAACCGGTCTGAAGCAGGGCCAGGTTACCAATACCATCAACCTGTTTCAGGAAGGTGCCACGGTGCCGTTCATTGCCCGTTACCGCAAGGAGCAGACCGGCGAGCTGGATGAGGTGCAGATCCGCACCATTGAAGAGCGGCTGGCCTACTTTACGGAACTGGAGTCCCGCAGGCAGACCATTCTGGCCTCAATTGAAGAGCAGGGCAAGCTGACCCCGGAGCTGCAGGCCCGCATCGAGGCGACCCGCCAGAAGACCGAACTGGAAGACCTGTACCTGCCGTACAAGCCCAAACGTCGTACCAAGGCCACCATTGCCCGTGAACGGGGATTGGAACCGTTGGCCGATCTGATGGCAGCCCAGGAGCTGACCGGCGGCAGCGCCCTGGAAGTGGCAGCCCCGTTTGTTGATCCTGAAAAAGAGGTGCCTACCCCTGAGGCGGCCCTGGAGGGTGCCGGTCATATTCTGGCTGAGCGGCTGGCTGATGATGCTGACTGCCGGGCCATGGTGCGTCGTCTGACCTGGGAGCAGGGGGTGATGGTCACCAAGGTTGCGTCGGACAAGAAGGATCAGGTCACCAAGTTTGAGATGTACTACGACTATCAGGAGCCGTTGAAGGAGATCCCTTCCCACCGGATGCTGGCCATGCGGCGGGGGGAAAAGGAAGAGGTGCTGCGGCTTGGTCTGCAGGTGCCTCAGGCCGAGATTATGGCCGGTCTCAAGCATCGCCTGATCAAGGGTGAGAGCATCTTTAGCCCCTGGCTGGAGACAGTGGCTGAAGATGCCTACAAACGGTTGATCGCCACCTCCATTGAGGTGGAACTGCGTCTGCAAGCCAAGGATCTGGCTGATGAGGCAGCCATTGCCATTTTTGCCAAAAACCTGAAGAACCTGCTGCTGGCGCCACCTGCCGGGGGCAGGCGGGTGCTGGGGATCGACCCCGGACTGCGCACCGGTTCCAAGCTGGCAGCTGTGGATCAGACCGGCCGGTTTCTGGAGCATGTCACCATCTATCCCCATACCGGCGCTGGTCGGGTGGATATGGCCAGGGCCGACCTGCTGCGGTTGGTGGAGGCCCATGGGATTGAGATGATCGCCATCGGTAACGGCACTGCCGGGCGTGAGATGGAGCTGTTCACCAAAGAGACCCTGACTAAGGCAGGCAAACCGCTTCCGATTGTCATGGTCAGCGAGGCCGGCGCCAGTATTTACTCTGCCTCTGAAATTGCCCGGGAGGAGTTCCCGGAACTTGATCTGACCGTGCGGGGGGCCATATCCATCGCCCGCCGTCTGCAGGACCCGCTGGCAGAACTGGTTAAGGTTGATCCCAAGAGCATCGGCGTAGGGCAGTACCAGCATGATGTCAATCAGACCATGCTGAAGAAATCGCTGGATGAGGTGGTGGAATCCGGCGTCAACTACGTGGGGGTTGATCTGAACACCGCCTCCTGGGCGCTGCTCTCCTATGTTGCCGGCGTTGGTCCTGCGCTGGGCAAGGCTATTGCCCGTCACCGTGATGAAAACGGTCCGTTCAGTTCCCGTAAAGGTCTGCTGAAGGTGTCCCGTTTCGGGGCCAAGGCCTTTGAGCAGGCTGCCGGATTCCTGCGGATCAGGGGTGGAAAACATCCCCTGGATAACTCTGCAGTCCACCCGGAGCGTTATCCGCTGGTGGAGCAGATGGCCAAAGATCTGGGGGTATCCCTTGAAGAACTGACCAAGACGCCAAGTCTGGCAGAAAAGATCGACCTGAAGAAGTACGTTAGTGATGGGGTGGGGTTACCAACCCTGCGGGATATTCTGGAAGAGCTGAAAAAACCAGGCCGTGATCCGCGTCAGCAGTTCCAGACCGCTGACTTCCGGGATGATATCCGTGAAATCAGTGATCTTAAAGAGGGAATGATCCTGCAGGGGGTGGTGACCAACGTGACCGCCTTTGGCGCCTTTGTGGATGTCGGGGTGCATCAGGATGGTCTGGTGCATGTCAGTCATCTGGCTAATCGTTTTATCAAAGATCCCAATGATGCGGTGCAGGCGGGGCAGGTGGTAAAGGTGAAGGTGCTGTCTGCAGACCCGCAGCGCAAGCGGATAGCCCTGTCCATTAAAGAGGCCGAGGCTGGCGGTGCAGTGGTTCGTAAACCAGTACCCCCAGCTGCCCAGCCAAAACAGGAACCAAAGAGTACATCAGGCGGCCTTGATCTGAGTGCTATGGAAAAGGCCGGGTTCAGGGTGCGGCGCTGAGCCGAAAACAACAAGGTATGAGAGAATGGATAAAGGGGGCTTAATGGCCCCTTTTGTTTTGTCCGGCACGGGCTGGATGTGTGTTTTCTAATAAAATGCTGTAAAATATGCGGGAATTTTGCTATAGGAATTTGTGTTTTGAGGTGTCTGTCTAATCAATGCTGCTGTGGCAGTTGTTTGTGGGAGGGATAGTGATGAAGCAATGGTTTCTGGCCGTATGGGTGATGTTAGTTCTTGCAGCAGTTGTTGGGTCCGGTTCTCCTGTTGCTGCGGAGACCCTTTCCATTACCATTGCCGGTAACGGTAGCGGTACGGTTTTTGCCGCTGATGCGGAAAACAGCAGTTGCAGCAGCGGTACCTGTAATCTGGTCTTTGCCTCAGGTACGCCAGTTGTACTGACTGCCGAAAAAACAAACGGTTCTGTGTTTGGGGGGTGGTCTGGTGCCTGTAGCGGCAAAAACACTAATTGTGTTGTTACCATGAATACAGCTCAAAGTGTTACCGCCACCTTTGAAGGGATTCCGCCGGTGACGCATGTTACCCCCTGGATGGGAACCTATCCGTCAGGCCAACAGGTGAGTCTCAGTTGTGCAGACGTTTCCGGTTGTACCGGAACCAATTACTGTTTTGGCGCTGATTGTACCCCTGCTACTCTTTACAGCGGTCCGATTACCCTGACTGGCAGTCAGGTGCTGCGTTTCCGTTCCACTGATAATCAGAATGCGGTAGAGCCTATCCGTACTCATCGCTACACTGTGGACAGTTTATTAGCCTACCGCTTTGACGGGGTTTGGCCCCAGTCGCTCCAGCCATGGTATTTTCGCTATCCTGAGAAGGTTGCCCTGGATGCGGATAACAACCTCTATGTGGCCGACACCGAAAAACACCGGATCCTTAAATTTGATTACCTCGGTAATTATATTACCCAATGGGACGGCAAAGACAGCACTTACTTTCAACTCAATTACCCCCGCGGTATTGCGGTTGACAGCAACGGTCATGTTTATGTAGCCGATGCGAATAATCACCGTATCAGGAAATTTGATGCCAACGGCAATCATCTGCTGATGTTTGGAACATATGGAGACGGAGACGGTCAGTTTAAATTTCCTCATGGAATAGCGATAGATGGGAGTGGAGATGTTTATGTTACCGATAGGGACAACCATCGTATCCAGAAGTTTAATGCCAATGGCGGCTTTCTGGGAAAATTCGGTGGATATGGTAACGGTAATGGGCAGTTTGCTAGACCCAGGGGCATCAGTGTAGCCAGCGACGGCTCTCTGTATGTTGCTGATACCGATAATCACCGGATTCAGAAGTTCAGCACCAGCGGCAATGAGGTGTCTTACCTTTTGCAATGGGGAAGCGTTGGAACCGGGAATGGCCAGTTTCAATCCCCTGAGCAACTCGTGATTGCCGGTAGCACGGTGTATGTTGCTGATAGCGGTAATCACCGCATCCAAGTCTTTCTTCCCGGTGGGACCTATGTAGGGAAATGGGGAACCGCCGGACGCGGAGCAGACCAGTATAATAATCCAAAGGGGCTTGCTGCGGATAACAACGGCTACCTCTACGTTGCCGATACCTACAATCAACGTATTAAGAAGGTGAGCACCATGGGTACCTCTCCCACTCTGTGGGGGGTGTATAGCAATGATACCGGGAAGTTTGCAACCCCCAGTGGGGTTGCCAGAGACAGTAGCGGTAATCTGTATGTTGCTGATACCTATAACCACCGTATCCAGAAAATGAATAGTAACGGTGTTTTTGTAGAAACATTCGGAAGTGTTGGTACAGATAATGGACAGTTTAATGCCCCCAGAGGCGTTGCCATTGATGCTGCAGGCAATATTTTTGTGGCTGATACTGCTAACCACCGGATACAGAAACTGAACAGCAGTGGTGCATATGTTACGCAGTGGGGCAGCCAGGGCAGCGACAATGGTCAGTTCAAGTCTCCCTGGGGTGTGGCGGTTGATGCTACTGGTGTGTATGTGGCTGATTATGATAACCATCGTATTCAGAAGTTCAGTAGCAGCGGCGACCATATTTCAACATGGGGGGGCAGTGGTAACGGTGACGGCCAGTTTTCTGCGCCTCGTGGAGTTGCAGTAGACAGCAGTAATCATGTTTATGTTGTTGATAGCGGCAACTATCGTATCCAGAAATTCACCAACTCTGGCACCTTTGTGGGAACCAGGGGAACTTTAGGTAGCGGTAATGGCCATTTCTCTTTGCCGTACAG
>NZ_JAOTRZ010000048.1 GCF_030247655.1 Trichlorobacter sp.
GTTACGAAGATCCTTGAACAGCTTGCTGAGCCGTACCAGATTGGAGAACATGAGGTCTATTCCTCTTCCAGCATCGGGATTTCGATCTATCCACGGGATGGACGTGATGCTGAAGAACTCTTGAAAAATGCTGATATGGCCATGTATCAGGCAAAAGAAGCCGGCCGCAACACCTGCCATTTCTTTTCGCCCGAGTTGAACATGCGGGCAACAGAGCGGCTCTTGCTGGAAAACACCATGCGGCGGGCCCTGGAACGGGAAGAGTTTTTTCTGGCTTATCAACCCCAGATGGAACTTAGTTCCGGCCATGTGGCAGGAATTGAAGCGCTGATCAGGTGGCGGCATCCTGATCTGGGCATTGTACCCCCCAATAATTTTATTCCAATTGCCGAAGAAACCGGCCTGATCGTGCCCCTTGGCGAGTGGGTGCTGGCTGAGGCCTGTCGACAGGGTGTACGCTGGCAGCAGGAAGGATACCCGCCATTGCGTATGGCAGTTAACGTTTCAGCGCGTCAATTCAGGCAAAAAAATCTGGGGATGCGTATAGAGAGAATACTTGTTGAAACCGGCTTTAATCCTGAACTGCTTGAGCTCGAACTGACTGAAAGCGCGGTCATGGAAAACCCGGAAGAGGCAATCCTGACCCTGCGCCAGCTAAAAAAGATGGGAATTACACTCTCAATCGATGACTTTGGTACCGGCTACTCATCTCTTTCACACCTGAAACATTTTCCGATTGACCGGCTTAAGATCGATCGCTCATTCGTCAAACATGTGACCCGTGACCATAATGATGCAACCATCGCCGAGGCGATCATCGCCCTGGCCCACAGTATGAACCTGACCGTTGTTGCCGAGGGGATTGAACATAGCGAGCAGATGGAGTTCATGCACCAGCGCAGCTGTGACACCATGCAGGGCTATTACCTGTCACGACCGGTAACCGCTGAGGAATTTGGAACGTTTCTCAAAAGGCTGGGGGAATCAGACGGTAAGGCCCACGGCCTGCTGGGGGAATGAAAAACTGCAACCCTCCTCCCCGCCCCCCCTTGTCAGGGAGGGAGAAAAGAGCGATCTCCCCCCTGACCAGGGGAGGGTTAAAGCCCTTGGCGGATCTGATACATCTCCTCCAGATCCAACCCATTCTGCTCATAGTACTCCCGCTCCAGCTCCTCAACATAGAAGCGATCCAGACCGGCATTGGCCAGGAAATCCTCCCGCAGGACCGCGTTCTTTTCGGCGATGATGGTTGGTAACAGGGACTGCAGGTAGACCGCTTCCTTCTGTATGGTGGTAACCGTCTCCTGAAAGACATGGTCAGGCAGGTTAACGGCCAGTTTTTTGCGGGCCTTCAACTCTTCAAGCACTTCTCGGCGCAGGACATCCTGTTCTGCCTTGGTACCGTAGCTTGAATAGAAATTACGCACCCGGTGTCGTACCAGCTCTAACACCATCAGGTAGAGTCGTTCTTCCTGGTCAACAGCAATCAGACGTGTGTGCAAATCCTCAATCGCCTGCTGTTCTGCCTGAACCAGGGGCAGGCCTTCCATCAAGACCGTCATCTTCATCCGGCCAAAGCGGCCCAGATAGGGGTTATCAAACAGCTCTTTCGCAAACAGCTCTTCAAAACAGCCGGGCTGCAGGTTTTCAAAGGCAGCCCGATGTTCCAGCAGTCCCTGCAACATCTCTTCGGTTATCCGCACATTTTCCATGAACGCCAACTGACCGATCAACGACAGGGTGCTGTCCAGACGATCAAGATAGGTGATGACATAGGAAAAACCTTCCAGCAGGGCTGGATCAGCACCATCCCTGATTTTTTCATCACATTCACGACTGAAATCAAGCATCAGATGATCGAAATGATGATCACGGGCCGCAATGGCCCATTTTTTTGCCTTGATCAAAATCAACATATCGTCACGGTCTATAGAACTGTCAATCTCACTCTGATGCAGAAAGAATCCCTCCAGAATCTGGCGGGTCTGGGCGATATAATCAGCCTCCTCATCGGCTTCCTTCAGATCACGTCCCTTTTTCAACAGTTCATCAAGGGTAAAGAAAAGGGCGCCTGGAATCTTGTTTCGCACAGAAAGTGCTTTCAGGCGATTCAGACGGGCATTTTCAAAGGTACTGATCTCTCCTCTGGCAGTACAACCGATCAGGATACTACGGTACTCATCAACAATCCGGCGGTTCATGGGATGACGGTACATCACATCAATCCGCATCCGTTCCTGCTGGTATCGGTCGATTTGGCGGGCACTTGCCAGGCTTGTTAAACGGGCAAAATCATCGTCGGCAATCTTCTTTGAACGGAAATAGAGTGAGCGGAACAGATCCCGGTAGGCCTTGTGATGGGTGTTGATCAACTTGACAATAAACAGTTGGGCGCCTTCATCCTGCAACAATGGGAACAGTTCATCAACCAGCAGGTCATCCCGTTCTTCACCAACTGCCGGAGTTCGCTTCAGGCCCTTACCCAGCAGACGGACCAGCTCCTGCTGTTGCTCACCCAGCTTACGGGAAAGTCTGGGAGAATGAACCGAAAAGAAGTAGTTACAAACCGCATTACCCTCAAAAAAGACAGTATCGTAGGATTGATGTCCACTGGTTTGCTCACTGAAATGGAGAGCGCCACTCTCCTCTTCAAGGCATGCACCGTTCATAACCAGACGGTTAATGATCTCGGTCTTGGTCAGATCAGAGGTTGGTTGTTCCACCCCGAACATATATTCACAAAAATGGCCACCATTGCCCTCAAAACTGATCCCTTTCTGCCCCAGAATAAACTCATTGCCTGGAGAAAAGATCCTCAACTCATCCTCTTCCTGAACAATATTAAAGAAGTAGCGTTGGTAGGCCTCGGTGCCCACTACCAGCACAAAATACTCAATTCCGTTGGCCAACTGCCCGTGGAGGCGTATGTCCTTCTGCATAATTCCCCCATCCAATTTCAGATCAAAAGATCAGCACCTTGATACTGAATTGGCACTACAGATCAATCACCATGCCATCATAGGCAAACTCTACACCACTCGGCAACTTATGCTCTTCTGCGTGGCTGACTTCATGGGTCAGATGGGTAAGTATCGTCCGCCTGACCTGCAACTGCTGCATGGCAGCAATAGCCCCCTCGATATTAAAGTGAAAGGGATGTGACGACCAGCGCAGGCCATCAATCACTACTGTAGCAACTCCCTGCAACAATGCAAGTGACGCAGCTGGAATAGCGCTGCAATCGGTCAAATAGGCAAATGAACCGATCCGGTAACCACAGGAAACACCGGCACCATGTTCCAGCGGAATCGGAATAACCGGTACCCCGAACAGTTCAAAAGGACCGTTCACTGGCTGAGGCTCCAGCAGGGGGGGGTGGGTTGCCCCCTCATCCTGATGAAAGATATAGCCAAACCCTTTCTGCAAACGCTCCATGGTAGGCGGACAGGCATAGCAGGGAACCACCTGGCGATGCAGAAAATGAAACCCCCGCAGATCATCAATGCCGTTCACATGGTCCGCATGGGCATGGGTAAAAAGCACCGCATCAATCTGCGGCACCGATTCCCGCAACATCTGGCTGCGCAGGTCGGTGGAGGTGTCAATCAGGATATATTTCTCCCCATGACAAATCAGCAACGATGCCCTGCTGCGACGATCACGGGGGTTGGAAGAGCTGCAGACCGGACAACTGCAGCCAACCATGGGAACCCCGGTCGAGGTTCCACTGCCAAGAATAATAATCTTCATAGGACCGGCAGAATAGCAGATGGCCAAGACTCAGGCAAGGCGGTTTTCCCCCTTGCATCAGCCTGCATCAAGCGCCATAATATCATTATGCGTATCGCACTTTTCTGCCCCTTTTCCCAAGGTCCCACCAGAGGCAACATTACCAGCGTGCAGCGTATAGCCCGTCACCTGCAGATGCACGGCCTGCAGACTGACCTGATATCCCTTGATGCGACGGATCTGTCCTTACGTCTGCAAAATCTTATTTCAACGCCACCAACACTGCTGCACGGCTTCCATGCCTTTCATGCCGGTCCACTGACCCGCACCACTGCCCAACAGCTTGGCGTACCCTATCTGATCACCCTGACCGGCAGCGATCTGTTTGACCCTGCCCTGCGCGACCACACAGAAACAAGACAGGCCCTTCACGACGCAGCAGCTGCGACCTGTTTTGACCCGCTTGTTGCAAAGTTGGCCAAACAGGCCTTTCCACAGATATCCTCTAAACTGCACGTCATCCCTCAAGGGGTAGAGCCGTTTCATGACACGATACCCGCTGAAAAATCCACAGATAGTTTTGCAATCCTGTTGCCCGCTGCGCTACGACCGGTTAAAGGGATTGATAGTGCCATAGAGCAGCTTACCCCGCTTGCCCTTGAACTCCCCCTGATGCAGCTTTGGATAGCAGGCGGCGAGCTTGATTATCAGTATGCCGCCACCATTCGCACACAGGTCGCAAAACTGCCGTGGGTCAAGCTCCTGGGTGAGGTGCCTCATCAATCAATGGGGGCACTCTATGCAGCAGCAGACCTTGTTCTGAACAGCTCGCAGTTTGAAGGCGGCATGGCTAATGCCCTGCTGGAAGCGATGGTCATGGGTAAACCGGTGGTGGCCCGGGATGTGCCTGGCAACCGCTCACTGATCTGCCACGGAGAAACCGGCTGGCTGTTTCAGGATGGAAAGGAATTATGTTGCCTGATCAGGCAGCTTGCGGCTAATCCAACGCTACGCAATACGGTTGCAGCTCAAGCACAGCAGCATGTTCTGGCTCAGTATTCTCCCCAACGGGAAGCGGGTTTACTGGCTCAGCTGTACCGGTCTCTGCTACCTGACCAGACGTGAGACAACGCAAAATAAAAACGGGGAGCGCCAGGCTCCCCGTTTCGGTTCTTATTTGATGTTTTTTAAATCTTAGAAGTTGATATCCAGCTGAGTGTTGATAGTTGGCTTGCCACCAGGCAGCATACCACCTTGTGGATTATAAAACGGGTTGTAGAAGTTTGCACCTACCAGCAGAGAGACATTAGGGGTAAAAGCCCAAGAGGCACCTACAGACAATGCACCAAGGGAATTGTTGCCGCTCATGTAGTCAACCGACATCCAGAGCTTGTCGGAAATTTCACTCATGGTGCGGTCCCATGACGCCAACACACCGGTATTGGTTTTCACGCCAAGGTTCTTCTCAGCGCCGTGGTAGCCACCAGCAGAAAAACGGCCCACAACCGGGAAGGTTTTGGCTACCAGACCATAGGCAACGTTACTCATGGTATTGCCCGCCTCGCCACGATCAAAGGTACCAATACCGAACATACCTGCAGCAAAGGCAGGCATCCCTTTAAAGAAGGCATCTTCAGGAATGGCACCCTTAAAGTTGAAATAGATCGGATGTGCGCTATAAATACTGTTGCCGTCATTCAGACTGTCAGTATAGTAGTCAACACCTACTTCCAGCTTAAACTTCTCAAAAGGGAGCACACCGACGGTCACACCGGCATCATAATAATTAGAGCCGGCATCAGGCTTGTTAGACATGCGGATATAGTTATCAATACTTACGTTTACCTCACCAAACCCTTTTGCGTCAGTGGACGGAATCCAGATTTGTCCGGAAAACGTAGCCATTGCCGCGCTACTCATGGACAGGGTCAGAGCTGCTGCCAGGATCATGCTGCGAACTGATTTCATAAAATATTCCTCCTATGGGGTGATTGGCACCTGCGCGAAGCGGGTCAAATGCGCCGTTATTGGCATTGCTGTAACAGTAAGCGTGCCAATAATGAGCACAAATCAAGTTACAGATATTTAGCATTTAATTACAATAAGTTACGAACAAGATCAATGTGAGCCTGATGCACTTAATCGCACTATGCTTCCCCGGCATGACTATTAATTCATCATCTGATGCCGCATTGTACATCATTTCGGAGACGCCTCATGCCCAACTATCTTGCATTTGCCAGTGACAACTATGCCGGAATCTGCCCGGAGGCTTGGCAGGCCATGGCAGAGGCCAATTCCGGCTTTGTCAGTTCCTATGGTGACGATCCCTGGACCGCCAAGGCCTGCAGCCTGATTCGGGATACCTTTGAAACCGACTGCCAGGTGTTTTTCGTCTTTAATGGCACAGCAGCCAACTCACTGGCCCTGGCCTCGCTCTGTCAGTCCTACCACAGCGTGATCTGCCATGAACTGGCCCATATTGAGACTGACGAATGCGGAGCTCCCGAGTTTTTCTCCAACGGCACCAAGATCCTGTCTGCACCTGGAGCAGACGGCAAACTTGACCTTGCTGCTGTTGAGCAGTTGATTACGAGACGCTCTGACATCCACTATCCCAAGCCACGGGTGCTCTGCCTGACACAAGCCACAGAACTGGGTACCATCTACACCCCGGCAGAGGTGGCAGCAGCAGGTGCGTTTGCCAGACAGCACGGACTGCGCCTACAGATGGATGGCGCCCGCTTTGCCAATGCCGTTGCCTCACTGGGCTGTCACCCTGGCGATATCAGCTGGCGTGCAGGGGTTGATGTTCTCTGTCTGGGTGGCGCGAAAAACGGCATGGCAGTGGGAGAGGCGGTGGTCTTTTTTAACAAGGATCTGGCTGAGGAGTTTGATTATCGCTGCAAACAGGCTGGACAACTGGCCTCAAAGATGCGCTTTCTGGCAGCTCCATGGACCGGGATGCTGCAAAATAATGCATGGCTCAGACGAGCAGCCCACGCTAATCGCTGCGCCCAGGCCCTGGCAGAGCAGCTTCCGGGGATACCGCAGGTAGAGCTTATGTTTCCGGTTCAGGCCAATGCGGTCTTTGTCAGCATGCCGCAGACCCTGATCGAATCACTGCACGGGTTGGGCTGGCATTTCTACAGCTTTATCGGGGCAGGAGGAGCCCGGTTGATGTGTTCATGGGCAACTGAACAGAGCGATATTGAGGCGTTGGTGGAGGATATTCAAAGGTTAGCGAGCCATGGCAGCTGATATTTCCTGAATCAATTCAACCGCATCCAGCAGCTCCGCCTTTGTATCAGGCGTTATCAGCCAGGTTCCATAGCTATCCTGTTCAAGTCTGACCGGTGCTTCCAGTACGACACTGAAAATCTGGCCAACCTGTAGTGCCAACCCACCTATCCGTAAATCCAGCACCACCAGTTTCTCCGGTGCAGGTTCCGGTTCTTCTCCCAGATACCAGGAAAGGTCTATCACGGCTGCCACCACTCCGGCAGAACGGGTAGCACCAAGACACCAGACCGGGGCACGGGGTACCGGTGACAGGGTTCGTAGTTCACTGACCTCAGAAACCTGCTCAAGCGGCAATGCGTACCTTCTGCTACCAGCCTGCATGAGCAGGAAACGACGCACCTTACTCATACAGTTTCCACCAGTGCTATGTCCTCTTCCAGCGTAAAACGCCGCACAAGCCGCTCCAGTTCATCGGCCAGCTGAGTCAACTCTCTGGTTGCCAGAGCCATATCCTGCATGGCAGCCAACTGTTCTTCTGTAGCTGCCGAAACCTCTTCCGTGGCAGCAGCATTATCATCAGCCACCTTGGCGATCTCATCAACGGCATGCACCATCTTGCCGGAACTCTCAAGCTGCATCTGGGAAAGGTCGGCAATGCTGTTGGCCCGTCGCTCGGTCTCCTGCACACTGGTAATAATCTCAACAAAGGCACCCGCCGTAATATCAACATTTTTCTTGCCTTCACGGATGGTGCGGGAGCTTTCCATCAGGCTCTCATGCACCTTCTGGCTTTCTTCCCGCAGAGTCACGATTAGATCATTAATCTCTCCGGCAGAGTGGGAGGTGCTGTCTGCCAGTTTGCGCACCTCATCTGCCACCACGGCAAAACCTTTACCATACTCGCCGGCCCGTACCGCCTCAATCGAAGCATTCAGTGCCAGCAGATTGGTCTGACGGGCCACCTCACCAATAAAATCAGCCACCTTGCCCACCCGCTGCAGACGATTGTTAAGTTGATCAAAACTGTTGCTGAGCGCCTCAATACGTTCAAAAAAATCTTTCATCAGCAGCAAGGCATCACCGGCCAGATCAGAACCACGCTGGGCAGTCTGGCTGGTTTCACGGGCACAGCGGGAACTTTCCCGCGCCCTGGATGCAATCAACTCGATCGATATGGCGGTTTCCTTGATGATGCGTGAGCTACGCTCCACCAGTTCAGCCTGTGTCTCGGCTCCATGGGAGATCTGCTCAATAGCCCGGGCCACCTCTTCAGTAGAAGCACTGATCTCCACGGCTGTGCCGTTAATCTCTTTGGAGGCGCCTGCCAGTTTTGCTGAACTGCTACGGATATGCCCCACCAGATCCCGCAGGTTCTGGATCATCTGGTTAATGGCGGCGGTCAGCTCGTGGGTTTCATCAGGTATACTGGTGGGTGGCAGTTGAATATCCCAGGAAAGGTCCCCCTGGCTGACCTCATGGGCAGACTCTGTGAGTATACCGATATTGCGGGCGAATCTTCGTGAAAAAAGCCAGCCCATGATCAGGCCCACCGTCAGGGCCACCACAATGGTCAAAAACCGTGTGACATCGGGAGAATAGCCAAGTGCTGCCACAACCGGCGGTGCAAAGGCAACCACTGCCACAACAGCAACAAAGCCGAGAATAAATTTATATCCCAAGGGTACCCGCATGGTCATCTCCTCATCTGCGAGAGTAAATTCTTTCTGTTGGGTCAAGGGTGGCAAACCTGGACCGTAAAGGAGCCGGCATGCTTTCTGATTTGCCAAGCACCAGTATACCATCCTGCGGCAAAATATCCGCAAGGGCTTGCAGAATTTTTTCCTGAGCAGGCCGATTAAAATAAATCAAGGTGTTACGACACAACACCAGATCTGCCCGTGGGTAGTTAGCAACCAGTTGCAGGTCCATCTGCCTGAATCGGACCAACTGCTGCACTTCAGGGCAAAGTTTGAAGAAACCGCCCTGTTCTATAAAGAACCGCTCTCTGCGTGCTGCAGAAACGACACGCAGCGCCGGTTCTGCTTCATACAGCGCAAGTTCTGCCTGAGCCAGCGTACGGCGGTCGATATCTGTTGCCAGAATATCAAACTGCTCCCACGCCAGCTGCTCGCCAAATGATTCTACAAGCAGTAGGGCCAGAGAATACGGTTCTTCTCCGGCAGAACAACCGATACTCCAGATCCGCAGTGGACGACCAGCAGTGCGCTGCACAAGCGCTGGCAGTACAGTAGTTTGGAGCGTCTCAAACAGAGTAGGATTCCTGAAAAACTGGCTGACATGGATTGACAGAGACGTAACCAGCCTCTCCCGTTCTCCGGCATCTTCCTGAAGATAGCGCAGATACTGTTCTACATCCAGACAACCACTACGCCTGATCCGGGCGGCAACGCGTCTCTTGACGCAGGATTCTTTATAGGCATCAAACAGCGGTAGTCCGGTCTGCCGGGCCAGCAGAAGAAGAATGACCTCAAGCTGATCACACCGCAGTTCCGGTTGGACTACCTGTTCCCCAAACCGCTCCATCAGCACTCCATCCGAGATACCATTGGTGAAAAACTTGATCACTGTTGTACCATGCAGTATCCTCACTCGCAACTGGACTGAATGATTATGAACCATCAGGATACCGATACGGCTTTTGATGATCTCCGACTGGTACACCGCGGGCTGAACGGCAGCAAGGAAGAGCTGTTCCGGCTGTTTGAACGGCCAACGCCGGACATCCTGCGGGCAGCCTTGCGCAACCCGGCCCTGGATGAAGCCCACCTGCTGGCGTTACTACGCCACACAGGCCTGCACCCGGATCTGTTCACCCTGCTGCACCAACAGCATGAGCCCCCTGCCGGTAACTATCAGGTGCTTTTTGCGCTGGCGCAACATCCAGAGGCTCCTCCCCATATTGTCAGCACCCTGCTGCCACGACTCCACCTGTGTGATCTTCTTAAACTCAGCTGCCTGCCAAGCATCCCCCAGGACCAGAAGGTGGCTGCTGAGCGCGCCATCATACAACGGATCCCGACACAACCCCTGGGAAACAAACTTACCCTGGCCCATAGAGGCACTGCAACTATTGTTGAGGCGTTACTGAAAGAGGGACAGCCCCAGCTGGTGGCTGCCTGTCTGGACAACCCCCACCTTAAGGAGGGGGCTATCCACCAATTTCTTGCCTCTGCTGCCGCCACTGCCGAGACCATATCCCGAATCGCCCGCCACACCCGCTGGCAGCACCGCCCGGAACTGCAGCAGGCCATTTTGAAAAATCCCCGCACGCCGACCATCTGGTTTACTCTGTTTTTACCACGGCTGCCCCGTTCTGTGGTCCAGAACCTGGCCATTTCGCCACGACTTACACCACCACAAAAACAACTGGTTACTGAAGCACTTGGAGGTAAAAAACTGTGATGACCCTACGCATTGGCATTCTGCTACTATTCTGCGGCTGCATTTGCCCACTGCAGGCCATGGCTGCAGTTCTGCCCGGTTTTGCTGTTGCCGGAAAACCGGCACCGGTATTTAACACCCCGCAATCAGCCGGACCTCAGGCACAACACCACAAAGATCACTGTGGTCAAGTGCGACAACTTGAATTTATCGCCCTACCCGGCACTGCATTTGAGGTGGTTGCTGTTCCAGCTGGTACACCTGCGGTACTGGAAGTGCGTAGCAACGACTACCAGGCACCACCCGGCACTCGGCTGTATGTTGCGGCAGAACTGCTGACCATGCACCCAACAGCACCACCTGCGCGCAAATCGCAACTGCCTGAAGCATCAAAAATCATGCAGCAGCTGCGTACCGCTGTGGGACTACCCTATATCTGGGGCGGCAACCTGCGTGGCGGTGTCATCCAGGCCGGACAGCTACGGTTTGCCGGCCTGGATTGTTCCGGCCTGCTGTATGAGGCCACCGATGGCTTTACGCCCCGCAATACCGAACAGCTGGTAAATTTTGGCAGTGCAGTTTCCATTGAGGGCAAAAACATCCCTGAACTGCTGCAATTGCTACGTCCCCTGGATCTGATCGTCTGGAAAGGGCATGTCATCATTGTACTGGATCAAAAAACAGCGGTGGAAAGTATTCTGAACTGCAGCGGGGGCAGGGACGGCGTTGTAATAACCCCGCTGGAAAAGCGGATGAAGCAGGTGCTGAAACAACGTAGACCAGCCAACAGCTGGCCTGCCGGTGCCGGTAAATCAACACATTTTGTGGTCCGCAGGTGGATTTAAGCTCTTTTCTTCTTCTCTGGCACCGGCAATTTCAACTTACGCAGCACTTGCTCCATATCACTCCAGACATCCCAGTAATGCTGCTTGTTTTCCTTGTTATGGAGCAGAAAAGATGGGTGAAAGGTCGGCATCACCGGGATACCGTGCCAGCTGTGGAACTGCCCCCGCATCCGGGAGATCGGCTCCTTGTTCTCCAGCAGCGTCTGGGCTGCAAAGGTACCCAGGGCCACAATCACTTCTGGTTTGATGATTTGCAGCTGTTGCGTCAAAAACGGGGCGCAGGTATTAATCTCGTCTTTATGGGGATTGCGATTGGCAGATGGGCGGCACTTGATCACATTACAGATATAGACCTGTGCCCGCTTTAACCCCATTGCCTCAATCAGACGGGTCAAGACCAGGCCTGCCTCCCCCACAAACGGCTGTCCCTGTCGATCCTCATCTGCACCGGGAGCCTCGCCCACAAACACCAACCGGGCCTTTTCATAACCTGCTCCAAAGACCAGGTTGGTACGCCCGTGGGAAAGATCACAGCGCTGGCAGTCCCCGATTCTCTTAAAAAGCTCATCAAGCGTCTGGGGTCTGGCTGTTGAGAACTGCGCTGGCTGTTGCTGTTCGGCCTCCCGCCCCCTGGACAGCTCAGACTGCTGTAGCGCCACCTCAAACGGCAGGCCGTCAACACCGCTCTCTTCCAGCTCTTGCAGATATTCTCGCACTGAAGCATACATGATCTGGGGGTGCAGCCTGTTCATGACACAAACCTCATCTTTGCTTTTAGCTCATACAACATGTATGCTGAAGCCATGCCTCTGCTTCTTTTGACATTGCTGGTGCTTCTACTCTTCCCGACCCTCGCTTTTGCCTGGGGTGGTGGTACCCATCTGGTGATTGGCCTTGACGTACTGTCCCGGCTCCAGCAGTTACCGCCACAACTGGCCACCCTGCTGGGAAGCTACGCCAATGACTTTCTCTACGGGTGCCTGGCTGCTGATATCATTGTGGGCAAGAAACATACCCACTACCTGCTGAACTGTCACCGATGGCGAATTGGTGCACGTCTTCTTAAATCCGCCCAGAGTGATCCGCAGCGGGCCTGTGCCTACGGCTATCTCTGCCATCTGGCTGCTGATGTGGTGGCCCACAACTACTATGTACCGTACAAGACCATCCGCTCCTTCTCAACGATTGCCCTGCGGCATACCTACTGGGAGCTGCGCTTTGAAGCATTTGTCGAGCCGCGCATCTGGAAGCGGGCAAAGGAGATCTGTCGGACCGGCCTCCCCCATGATGATGCCCTGCTGCGCCACGTCATGGCCCCGACCCTGTTTTCCTTTGGCAATAACAAGCGGATCTTTAACTCAATTCTGCTGCTTTCAAGGCTTGAGCGTTGGCAACTGTTGATCAAGGCACTTTCCACCCGCAGCCAGCACAGCCTGACCTTAGAAGACCATCAAGAGTATCTGAAATGTACCATGGAAGTGGTAATGGACCTGCTGATCCACGGTGAGGATTCCTTCTGCTGGTCGGCTGACCCTACCGGCGAGGCTGCCCTGGAAGTTGCCCAGGAGATGCGTCGTCACCTGCGTTTTCTATACAAGAGTGGCCGCTTTACCCGTGAGGAGGGGATGGAGCGGGTTGAGTTCATCAAACCGACCTTACAACGGTCAATCCACCACCCTGAACTGCTGACGATCCTGAAAGACGCCTGCCACGAATCAAGCGCACCCTTTATTTTGCAATAACTCCACCACCCGATCAAGAATCAGCTCTGCCAAGCGTGTCTTACTCATCAGTTCAAGCGATTCCACCCTACCATCACGGTAGAGCAGCCGTGCAATATTGGTGGCCACATTGAATCCTGCCCCTTCCTGACTGACATCATTAGCCACAATCATATCAAGGTTCTTGGCAGCCAGCTTGGCTGCTGCATGGGTCTGCAGATCTGTGGTTTCTGCGGCAAACCCAACCAGCAAGGGCCGTTGTCCCAGCTGACCAAGCTCGGCCAGGATATCCGGATTTTTCTCCAGTTCCAGAGTGAGTGTTTCACCAGACTTTTTCATCTTTTCGCCATTGCGCAACACAGGCCGGTAATCCGCCACTGCTGCTGCCTTGATCACCACGCTGCAGTCGGCCACCCGCGCCATAACCGCATCATGCATCTGCTGTGCAGACTCCACCTGCACAAATTCCACCCCTGCTGGTGGCGCAAGGCAGGTGGGGCCGCTGACCAACACGACCTTTGCCCCACGGTGACGGGCCGCCTGTGCCAATGCATAACCCATCTTGCCTGAGGAATGATTACTGATATAGCGTACCGGATCCAGCTCTTCCCGGGTTGGTCCGGCAGTAACCAGGATGGTTTCACCGGCAAGGTCATCACCTGCAAGCAAGGCACAGGCCTCATCAAAGATCCGTCCTGGCTGGGCCAGACGCCCGCTCCCCTCCCAACCACAGGCCAGGCTGCCGCTTTCAGCATCAACAAAGTAGTAGCCATGCCTGCGCAAACGGGCTTCGTTCTCCTGATAGAACGGATTCTGGTACATATTCACGTTCATAGCTGGAGCCAGCAGTACTGGCGCCTTGGTGGCCATGATGGTTGTGGTCAGCAAATCATCGGCAATGCCATGGGCAATTTTACCAACAACATTGGCGGTGGCCGGCGCAATCAGCAGCAAATCAGCCCGGTCAGCCAGTGAAATATGCCCGATCTCCCGCTCCTGATACAGGTTAAACAGTTCTGTTGAAACAGGATTACCGGAGAGGGCCTGAAAGGTAAGCGGGGTAACAAACTCTGTTGCCGCACTGGTCATAATAACATGCACCTCGGCACCGGCCTTGGTCAGCAGCCGCAGCAGCTCAACAGCCTTGTAAACGGCGATGCCGCCGGTTACTCCCAGTACAACCGTCTTTCCAGTCAGTTCTGTCATGGTTTTAGTCCAGATACGGGTTATGGCGTTTTTCATGGCCAATGGTGGTGGTAGGGCCGTGACCGGGATAGACCTGCACCTGGTCAGGCAGGGTAAAGAGACGGTTCTTGATAGACTCCACCAGTTGTTGATGAGAACCGCCCGGCAGGTCAGTCCGCCCGACACCGTCGGCAAAGAGGGTATCCCCGGCAATCAGCTTGTTTTCTGCCTCCAGATAGAGACAGCAGCCCCCCTGAGTATGACCGGGTGTATGGATTACCTGCAGTCGATGGGTACCAAACGTAATCAGCATACCATCTTCCAGCAGCCGGTCCGGCTGAGGTGAATTTTCCCCCGGCAGCCCGTACATGGCTGCCGTCTTGGCCACCCGCTCCAGCATCGGCGCATCTGCCTGATGGATATAGAGCGGTGCTCCGGTGGCCTGGGCCAGTTGGCGATTAGCCCCAACATGATCAAAATGACCATGGGTATTGATAATTGCTGAAATAGAAAGACCACGTTGCTGCACCTGGGCAAGAATACGCTCAGCATCATCGCCAGGATCCACCACAACCCCCTGCCCGGTCTCTTCGCATCCCAGGATTGAACAGTTAACACCCAATGGGCCAACAACTATCGTATCAAACAACATATCAATTCACCTCTTCGGGACAGATCTTGATGATGCTCACTTGCTGCAGCAAAAGTTTGGTGCTATGGTTTTCAAAAGGAGGTTCCAACCATGGCAAAAAATGCGTTTGTTGATCCGGACTGTTGTATCAGTTGTGGACTGTGTGTCAGCATCTGCCCCGGAGCATTCAAGTTCAACGACTCAGGCAAATCAGAGTGTTATAACCAGGATGGTGCAACTGAAGCTGAAAAACAGTCAGCCATTGACGGCTGCCCTGTCCAGGCGATCAGCTGGTCTTCCTGACCACCACAAAAAGGAGAAAACCGATGCAAAAGTATGTCTGTACTATCTGCCAGTATGAGTATGATCCCGCTGCCGGAGATCCTGACCACGGCATTGCCCCCGGCACTGCCTTTGAAGATATCCCGGACGATTGGTGCTGCCCACTGTGTGGGGCCGGCAAGGATGTCTTTGAAGCTGTATAAACAACTAACCCTCCCCAACCCTACCCTGACAAGGGGGGTTGGGGGGTTAACCTTTTAACTCTCCATCCAACACCACTAAGAATTCTTCCAATTCAGCCGGTTGCAGATCACCCATATGGGCAATTCTAAAGGTTTTGCCCTTGATCTTGCCGTAGCCATCATCAAAGGCATACCCTTTTTCACCCAACTGCTTTTTAATTGCTGCCAGATCGACACCGCGACTGTTTGCCACACTGGTTAAGGTTACAGAACGGGCTCCTTCAGGGGCAAACAGCTCAAAGCCGCGCTCAAGCACCCAATTGCGGGTTCGTTCTGCCATGGCGCTATGCCGTGCCCAACGGGCATCCAACCCTTCTGCAAAGAACCGCTGCAACTGGCAATCAAGCCCGTAGATCAGTGAGATGCAGGGGGTTGAAGGGGTATTATCCTTGTCATCATTGGCGGCAAACTCCATGAAATCAAAATAATAGCCACGGTTCTCAACGCTTTGTGCGCGCTGCAACGCCTTTTCGGTGGCGGTAAAGATAGCCAGACCTGGTGGCAGCGCAAAGGCCTTCTGTACACCAAAGATACAGCAATCAATCCCCAGCTCATCCAATGCAATCGGCATGGCGCTCATGGATGAAACCGTATCAACAATAAACACGACATCAGGGTATTTACGCATCACAGCGGCAATCTCCGGTAGCGGTGATAGTACGCCGGTGGAGGTCTCATTATGGATCATGGTGATACTGTCATACTTACCGGTTGCCAGAGTTGTATCCACCAGATCTGCGGAGATCGGCTGTCCCCAGGGCACCTTGATGGCATCGGCCTCTTTGCCGCAACGCAGGGTTACATCATGCCATTTATCAGAAAAGGCGCCATTGCAGAAGTTGGCACAACGCCCCTTGACCAGATTGCGGATTGCTCCTTCCATGGCGCCAAAGGCACTGGAGGTGGACAGGAACACGCGACTTTCGGTCTTCATCAAACGCTTCAGATTCGATTTTATCCGCCCGTGCAGTTCAGCATATTCTTTCATCCGATGACCGATCATCGGCTGTGACATGGCAGCGAAAACCTCGGGAGCCACATTTACCGGCCCAGGGATAAACAGCTTTTTACTCATTAGTGCGCTCCAAATTGCATGTAATAATAGGCTGTTTGCCTATAGCAGAGCAGCCATCCAAAGTCAAGGCAGCCTCAATGCAACATTCGTGCAACCAAAGCTGCAACGCGTGCAACTACCCACAATCCTGTTGCTTTTCTCATTATTGCGTGCTAGTTACTGTAGGAATGCAACATTCAAAAACTTGAATCTGTAGCCTGACTCAGAATTCAGATAACAAAGGGGAATCGACGTATGGCACATCACCACACCACTCCATCTCTCAACGAGCTGGTCACCGGGGTAGCTAACCGGCTCAAGACTGCGGGGACCGGCTTCTACCTGATGGTCTTCATCTCTCTCTGCATGGTATTGGCTGCTACCGGCCTGGGACTGATGACCATGTTCAAAGGTCATGAGGCCTATTACAATGTCTACCGTGAGGTGCCGTGGGGTGTCCTGATTGCAGCCTATGTCTTTTTTGTGGTGACCTCAACCGGCCTCTGCCTGGTCTCTTCTATCGGTCACGTCTTTGGAATCAAGGACTTCATGCCGATTGCCAAGCGCTCGGTGTTTCTGTCCATCGCCACAATCCTTTCGGGCTTCTTTGTGATAGCCTTTGAGATCAAGATACCCTGGAGAATGGCGATTTACAACGTAATTTCACCAAATCTCACCTCCAACATCTGGTGGATGGGCACCCTCTACGGCATCTACCTTGCTTTCATGTTTGCCGAGTACATCTTTCTGCTTCTGAATAAACATAGACCTGCTGTGATCTGCGGCTTCAGCGGGTCGGTTGCCGGTATTGCCGCACACTCCAACCTGGGTGCCGTCTTTGGCCTGCTGATGGGTCGCGAATACTGGCAAGGCCCCTACATGCCTATTTATTTCATTGCATCGGCCATGATGACCGGCTGTGCCGTTATCATCTTCTTCCACATCATGGGCTACAAGCTTAATAAAGAGCAGATGGCGCCTGATATGCAGAGGGCACTTGAGGTAACCACCAAGATCGGTATTCTTCTAATCACGGTCATCCTGTTTTTTACCACCTGGAAACTGATTGCCGGAGCAGCCGGCCAACCGGGCGGCGCCTATCCGATTGTCCACTCCGAAGTTGTCGGTCACCATGCCTTCATCTTCTGGTTCTTCGAGATCCTGCTTGGCATGGTTGGTCCGCTGGTTCTGTTCATTCTCTCAAAAGGCCGTAACCTGAAGTTGATGCTTATAGCCTCTTTATCAATGGTGATCGGTATCTTTGTAATGCGCTACAACCTTGTCTACCTCGGCCAGTCCCTGCCGGTTTACTACAGCCTGGGTGTGAATGAATTCAAGGAGATGCTCAACTATTTTCCTTCCATCTATGAATGGGTTATCACAGCTGGCGGATTTGGACTTACCGCCCTGCTGTTCCTGATCGGCGAGAAGGTATTTGACGGTCACAAGGTTGAAGACCATTAAACTAAAAAGTACACTACATACTCTATTACGAGGATTTCACCTATGAATACACATAAAGATTTTAGTAACCTGAAAAACGAAGGGGTCGAGAACGTATCCAGCCAGGAACGCCGGGATTTTCTAAAAATGGGTATGGCCATCACCGGCATCTTTGCTGGCGGCACCCTGTTTTCTGCTATCTCAACCTTTAACCGCGCCCACGCCTCTGACTTTGCAAAGAAGTACCCCTACAAGCCGCACTACAGCATGGTCATGCAACAGCATCGCTGCATTGACTGCGAACGCTGCATGGAAGCCTGTGTGGCTACTAACAATGTACCGT
>NZ_JAOTRZ010000336.1 GCF_030247655.1 Trichlorobacter sp.
CACCGCCGTTGTCAACCGAGGTACGTGAACGGTCATAACGCAGGGTCAAGTCGATCTCTGAATTGGTGGTGGGCGTAATGCCCAGCCGTCCGGCCACGGCACTGTTCTGATAGCCGTCCCGCTCTTCGTTACCATACCGCTCAGCTGCTGCAGAGATACCGCCGGTATCCAGCCGGGAGACGGTCAACGAGTACTGCAGCAGGTCATTGCCGCCATTGATACCGGCGCTTTCCCGGGCCGTTGCAAAAGAACCGCCCTCTGCAGACAGGAAGCCTTTCAGTTTGCCATCACCCCGTTTGGTGATGATGTTGATCACGCCGCCAATGGCATGGGAACCGTAGAGGGTACTCTGGGGACCGCGCAGCACCTCGATCCGTTCGATATTGTCGGTGGTGAGGTTTGAAAAGTTGTAGCCACCGCCGGTGGAAGAGGGGTCATTCATCTGAATCCCGTCAATCAACACCAGGGTATGTTCCGACTTCGCGCCCCGCATGAATACGGCTGTACCACCGCCAAAACTGCCGGTACGGATCAGATCCAGTCCCGGCACCATCCGCAGCGCATCGGCCACGGTTCGTTTCTGTTGCTGTTCAATCTCCTTGGCGGTGACCACCGTGATGGAGCTGCCCACCTGTTCAATCGGCACCTCGTCACGGGTGGCGGTAACCACTACCTCGCCCAACTGCGCGGTCTTTTCCTCTGCCACTGCAGAACCACAGACCGCCAATACCAGCCCCAACGCTACTGCATACTTCTGTCTACTCCGTTTCATCTACTGCTACCTCCCTCGGGTTATTCAGATGGAGCGGTCTTCCGGCTTAGGACAGCCTACTTGTCCACCTTCCCAGGTTTCCCCAGTGGTTTTTCGCCTTGCGGCGACGGACGTTCGTTTCCTTCACGGCTGCGGGGCAGCGGGGGAGTTTAACCCCTCTTCCTCATCTCCATCTGTGGTGAAAAATACTAAGTATGTTTGAACTATTAACAGCTTAACGCAGAGGTGCAGAGATACAGAGAAAGGCAAAAGCGACAAGGGGCAGTTGAAACAAAATAATCCTAAAACAATTTTCACCGCAGAGGACGCAGAGGAAAACAGAGAAAATCATCAATATAATGCAGTTTTTCTGGTTTGATGGCTTAATTCTTTACAACTTATGTTTCTCTCTGCGAACCTCTGAGCCCTCTGTGGTGAACGGTTTTATAGGATTTTTTCTCTGTGTCTCTGCCCCTCATGCCTCTCTGCGTTAAGTTTTTTACTTCAGTTTTAATCCGTTCTGCTTTTCCAGCGCCTCCAGCACTGCCTGGTGCACCGCCTTGGCGATCAGATCGCCGATCCGGCTATGGCCACCGGTGTAGGTGACCTTAGGTCCGGTGGTGCCGCTTACCACAATCACGCTGTCAGTACCGGTGCCGGTGGCCTGCACCCCTTTGGTGTAGCTGCTGGGAACTTTCAGATCTTCCAGCGCTGCGGTCTTGGCCTCGGTAATAGTGACCACGGCCCGGGCCAGGGCTCCATCAGTCAGCCGCGCATTGGTCAGTACGATGATGTTGATGGTACCGACTGGCGGGTCGGACGGTTCAATGTTGGTCCCTTCATCCGTTCCGGCCCGCAGGGCATTGCTTTTGGCTCCGGCAGTAACCAGCGCGGTGACGGTAAAAGGGCCAAACTGTCTGGTCACTACAGCCAGGTTGTCCATATCGGCTGCCGTGCCCACCAGGGTCAGGTCAGCAGGTTGCAGCCCCAGCTTGCTGGCGATCATCCCTTTGCGTTGCTGCTCATAGGTCTTGCCACCACACTGCAGCTTGGTGGCAAGCTCAACGGCCAGTTTTTTCCAGAGCAGGGGATGGGCGGCATGGTTGATTGCCCCCAGGCCGTTGATGATGCCATCGCTGGTGGAGAGCAGGTGACGCCGCTCATTCAGGCGTACAATCAGGCTCTTTTCCCAGAGGCCGTCTTGCTCGGTCTTTAGT
>NZ_JAOTRZ010000337.1 GCF_030247655.1 Trichlorobacter sp.
GGTGACATGGTTCGCGCCAATGCCCTGCTGAGCGGCATTCAGGAACAGCGTTTCAGTTCCTTCACCTCCACCGTCGCTCTCATGGTAGATAACCTGCGCCGGGACGTCTATCAGACAGAAAAACAGATTACCGCCATTACACGCAGCAAAACCATAACAACCGTTGCCGTTATTGTTATTTTAATTGCCCTGATAACCATCCTCTCCACCTACATTACTGAATCGGTCACCCGCCCCATCAAACGATGCGTTGAATTTGCCAAGCAGGTGGCAGGTGGCTCACTGGAAGACCGTCTCACCATCAAGGCCTGCGGTGAAGTAGGTGATCTGGCTGCGGCCATGAACACCATGGCAGAAAACCTGCACAATATAGTCACCCGGCTGAACGCCTCCACCGTTGAACTTACCGTTATTGACCACAATATTGAAAATGCAGCCCGGCAGGTAGTGGGAGCAACCCATATTCAGGAAGAGGCAGTCAGTGAGACCTCACGCACGGTTGAGCTCATTAATGCTTCGGTTCTTGAAATATCAGAAGGGGTTGATCAGCTTTCCTGCTCAGCAACCGAGACATCTTCATCTATCCTGCAGATGGCTGCCAGTGTTGAGGAAGTGGCGCTGAATACGGACAAACTGGGAGAATCGGTGGATGAAGTAAGCTCCTCGGTAATTGAAATGGCAACCTCCATCAAAGGGATTGGCAACAATATTGTCAGCCTGCTGGACGCCTCGACCACCACCGCCTCCTCGGTTGCCGAAATGGATGCCACCATCCGCCAGGTTGAGAAAAACGCCATGGATACCGCCATTATCTCGGAAACCGTTAAGACCGATGCTGCCAACGGGCTTAAATCAGTACAGGAAACCATTGCCGGTATGCAGGAGATCCGACGGGCATCTCAGATTACTGCAGAAGTGGTGGAACATCTTTCTCTGCGCGCCCACGACATCGGCGCAATCCTGTCCGTAATTGATGAGGTGGCTGAACAAACCAACCTGCTGGCCCTGAATGCTGCCATTATTGCCGCCCAGGCCGGTGAGCACGGCAAAGGCTTTGCCGTGGTGGCCGATGAGATTAAAGAATTGGCCGAACGGACCTCATCCTCCACCCGTGAGATCGGCGAGGTGATCAAAGGGGTTCAGGAAGAGACCGGTCGCGCGGTAACGGCTATAAACATGGCTGAACTGGCAATTGGAGCAGGCGAAGAGTTATCAGAACGATCTGGCGCTGCGCTTGAAAAAATTGTTGCCGGGGTTCGTCAGGCAGGCCTGCAGATTGACGCCATTGCCCGGGCAACCGTAGAACAGGCCAAGGGCAGTCAGAGTATCCGGGTAGCCATGGAGCAGGTTGAAGAGATGGTGGAACAGATGGCCAACTCAGCCCGTGAGCATAGCCGCGGCAGTGACCTGATCACCGTTGCCGTTGAGCGGATGCGGGAAATGACCGGCCAGGTACGGGGCTCCACCAGGGAACAGAGCAAAACCAGTATCCTGATTGCCAAGGCAACCGAAGATATTATTGTCATGATTGACCGGATTCGAGAGGCCTGCGGCGCCCAGACGCAGCACAGCCGTTCCATTGACAAAATGGTAGGAAACATCCGCCAGTCATCCGCCACCACCTCCCAGGCGGCACAGGTTATGAACAGCTCTGTTACCGGTCTTTCCCAGCAGATTGATCAACTTGAAAAAGAGATGTCAGGATTCAAGATATGAAAAGCCGCATTTTCAACCGGTTTAACCAACTACATAAGCAGGGTGACAAAGCACTGGTCACCTTTATTACTGCCGGAGACCCTGATCTGGCCACAACCGCAGCCCTTCTGCCACGAATGGCAGAGGCCGGCGCTGATATTATTGAGCTGGGCATCCCCTTTTCAGACCCCATGGCAGACGGCCCAACCATTCAGCGGGCCTCAGAACGGGCCCTTGCAAGCGGCACCACCTTAGAGGCAGTCATGGCAATGG
>NZ_JAOTRZ010000338.1 GCF_030247655.1 Trichlorobacter sp.
ACCTGATCAACGCTATGAGGATTTAAAATCAAGGCTGGACTACATTCAGAAAGAGCTTACCCGCACCGGGGTTACAAAACTCAGGCTGTGGGAAGAATACCGGCAGCAAGTGCCGGAGGGTTATAGTTACTCTCAGTTTTGTGAACACCTTACCATGTGCAGCCGAAAGAATGCTGCAACAATGCACTTTGAGCATTCTGCGGGTGAACGAGTGCAGATCGATTTTGCAGGGAAGCCTCTTACTTACAGTGACTCTATCACGGGTGAAATAGTCATTTGCCCAGTTCTTGTATGTGTATTGCCTTATAGTGGGTATAGTTATGTTGAAGCCTTACCCTCTGCTAGCCAGGAACATCTTTTCCCCGCCTTAGGCAGGTGTATGACTTATTTTGGAGGCGTACCACAGAATGCCTTAAGCGATAACATGAGGCAGTATGTGAGTAGAAGTAATAGGTACGAGCCGGTTTTTACTGAAGTATGTGAACAATGGGCGCTGTATTACAATACAACTTTGTCGGCATCCAGAGTGGCAAAACCCAAAGATAAGCCTTCGGTGGAAAATATGGTTCATATCACCTATATGCGGGTATATGCCCCCTTGCGAAATGAGGTATTTTCCAGCCTGAAAGAGCTTAATCAAGCCATCCTGAAAGCGCTTGATGCTCACCACAAAACCCTCTTCCAGAGGCGTAATTACAGTCGTTTAGAACGTTTTATCCAGGATGAACAGCCCCTTCTCAGATCTCTTCCGGCAGAACCTTTTATCCTCAAACATACAGCCACGGCTAAAGTGCAAAAGAATTACCATATCATCCTTGGAGAAGACTGGCATCAGTACAGCGTTCCGTATCAGCATATTGGCAAACAAGTTAAACTTATTTATGACAATGACGAAGTTGAAATCTTTCTGGGTTTGCAACGCATTGCAATTCATACGCGTAATTACCGCAAACACGGATATACCACGCTGCCGGAACACATGCCGCAAAAACATCAGAGATATAATGAAACCAAAGGATGGAATGCTGAATATTTTCTGCGCAAAGCCAACGAATTTGGCCCCTGTTCCTATGAGGTCATCAAGCGGATACTTGAATCCAGAACTTTTACCGAGCAGGCATATAATGCCTGCCTGGGTTTAATGAGGTTATGTGAGCAATACGGGCAAGAACGTTTTGAGAATGCCTGTAAACGCGCCATGCAAACGCCTCGGGTAAACTATCGAACCATCGACAATATCCTGACGCACAACCTTGACAAACAATCCGAAGATCAGAACGATCTTTTTACAGTTATCCCGGATCACGAAAACCTTCGGGGGCCTGAAGCATATCATTAACCTTTAAATCAATCCATATGAACACTCAAATCACTTTAGATCAGTTGAAATCGCTAAAACTTCAGGGAATGGCTGATGCTTATCAGGCTATGTTATCCCTTCCCTTACAGGATCAGCCTCCGGTACATCAGTTTATTGCCAGGCTATCAGAGGCTGAAATCCAACACCGGGTATTGCTCAAAACCCAGACTTACCTCAAACTGAGCAAACTTCGCTACAATGCCGTAATGGAACAGGTATATTGCAATACATCCCGCAATCTCACACAGGATCATCTGGCCCGTATTGCCGATTGTGGCTTTATTGAACGCTCAGAAAACATCCTGATTACCGGTGCTACCGGTTGTGGAAAAAGTTATCTGGCTTGCGCCATTGGCAGACAGGCATGCTCATTTGGCTACAAAACACTATACCTTGGAATGACCAGATTCCTGGAAAAAATATCACAGACAAAGCTGGATGGAACCTACATCAAGATGCTAAACCAGATTGAAAAAACACATTTGCTTATCCTGGACGACTTTGGATTACATCCAATGGATAAAATCACCCGGCTTGCTTTGCTACAGATGCTTGAAGACAGATATGGGAAAAAGTCAACTCTGATCTCTTCACAACTACCAGTTGA
>NZ_JAOTRZ010000339.1 GCF_030247655.1 Trichlorobacter sp.
TCCATCAACCATTGCTTGTGCTGATACCAGTTTTGAGTTGAAGTCCAAATGAGCGTAAATATTTGCGGTGGTTGCAAAATCACTGTGACCTAACCAATCCTGGATCTGCTTCATCGGCACATTATTTGCCAGCAAAAGACTGGCACAGCTGTGCCTTAGGTCATGGAAGCGAATCTTTCTTAAACCATGCTCCTCCAGCAGCTTGGGAAACGCTGTTGTAACATAGTTTGGGCGAATTCTGACGCCCAACTCGTTGACACAAATATAATCAAGAAATTCCTTGCTATAGGATCTACCGCAAAGCTTACGATTGCTTTCCTGCTGTTCCTTGGCTGCCAGAAGTTTCTCCTTAAAAGCTGGCACCAATGGCAAAGTTCTCATACTGGATTTGTTCTTGGTTGAATCCGATGCATAGATCATCTCTTTACCATCAATGCTGAAGGATGTAACGGTGTGCCTGACAATGAGTGTGTTGTTATTAAAATCAATGGCACTCCATTTAAGACCGACCGCTTCGCTTCTTCTCAGCCCATAGAAAACCCCAAGCAGTATAGGAATCTCAAGTTTCGTTCCTCTGGCCACTTCAAATAACTGATTCACTTCGTTTTTATCATAGAAGCTTCCGATGAATCGTTCCTGTCTTGGACGCTCGATCTTGCTGGCCGGATTAACGGGAATCACATCAATCTTGACCGCATATTTCAAAGACCTATGGATAATGGTGTGATAATGAATCACAGTGCTGGCCTTCACTCGTTTCAATTGGAGCGTATAGAAATCCTGAATATCCTTGGGTTTGAGATCAACCAGCTTGATCTTTTTATCTTTGAAGTATGGAACAATCGGTGATTTGCACATGCTGGCATAGCTTGCGTAGGTAGTAAGCTGAATCGTGTTTTTTGCTATCTCAAGCCAATGCCCTAAAAATTCATGGAAAAGCATGTCCTCCATTGAAACCGGAATATCCGGTTCGAAGGTCTTCCGCGCTTCCCGAAGCATTTCCTGTGCCCGTTTCTTATTTCCTTTTACAGGCAACTTCGTAGAAATCCATTTGCTCTTGCGCTTTCCTTCATGGTCCTTGTAGGTAAGTACCATGTAGAAATAGCCTTTTTTTTCTTGCAGGTGTCCTGCTACCATTTTTAAAACCTCCTTTGTTTGTAGCTCCGATTACCTGCCGTTGACACTTTGAGCGTATCACGGGCAAGTTCCTTCGTGCAATGTTGTGGAGGTTCAAATTGATGGCTGCTCATTACCGACTCTGAGATATGATATGATGTGCGCTTTGGGGATGCGATAGTTACGCCCAATTTTGACAAAGGTCACTTCACCATTTTTCAGTAGCTTATAACCTGTCTTGGTGCTGACACCAAGGATTTCACACATTTGATCAATATTCATCACGTCGGGATAATCTTTGAGCATGAGGCTGTAGGCTTCCTTGCTGGATAAAGTATTGCTCATGCAAAAACCTCCCTTCACTATATAGAAATAGAAAACAGCCGCACCTGAATCAATCTTTCCGCATTAATTTGCGGGATTTTTCACGATGCGGCTGCTGTATTTGATTCTTGAGTTTGTGGATGGACCGGACAAGCGTGGGCTTCACGCTTTCATAGGACTTTCACCTCCCTCCATTCTGATGGCGGGCCGTACTCATTGCCTGCGACGGTTTGATCACGCTCGGACTGTGACTATACGGAAGTATCATTATCTGATGCACAAGGTCATGGCCAGCTGATCTGCCACAATCAGCATGAGGCAAGGGTATTTATCGCTCTCTTCTAGATTGAAGGTCATCGCGTACCTGCCACTTGGCTTGTCCTTTCGGCTCATGCACCAAAGGTATCCGGTTCTCCTATATGAAGTTGTCAAAGATCGATTTTATGAGAAGATAAAAGTCCCTCTCATAAGCCATGAGAATTGAGGGCCATTTTTGAACCCTATTCCTCAAAATTTTTCAAAT
>NZ_JAOTRZ010000340.1 GCF_030247655.1 Trichlorobacter sp.
GTATGGTAACAAAGAGCGGGACGGCTATCAGAACAGTGCCGTGGCCGGACGGCTGGGCATTACGCCCACCACCAATTCAGAGATCGACTTGACCCTGCGTTATGACCGTTCACGTACCTCGGTTGACAACGGCGGTGGCGCTGGTAAAGACGACCCGAACCACATCATGAAGTCCGATGAACTGTTTTTCCGTACTCAGGGTTGGCTCTCGCTGTATGACGGGCTGTGGGAACAGAAACTGGGGGTATCGTTCAGCGATATCAGCTGGCGTGATGACAATGACCCAGACAATTCCAATTTGGAGCATTTGCGTAGCTCGTTCCATGGCCAGAGTGTTAAGCTGGATTGGCAGCACACCCTGAAATTGCACAAAACCACCACCCTGCTGGTTGGTGTTGAAACTACAGAAGAAAATGCAAAAACAGACTACGATAGTAACTTATGGGGTACTAATTCATTTAACGAGCGTTTTGCCCGCACCACCGGCGTCTATCTGCAGGATCAGCTTAACCTGTTTGATGCTTGGTTCTCCACCATGGGGGTCCGGGTAGATGATCACAGCAAATTCGGTACTGAGGCGACCTATCGTTTCACCACCGCCTATCTGATCAAACAGACTGACACCAGACTAAAGGGCAGCTACGGCACCGGCTTCAAGGCACCCTCCCTGTATCAGCTCTACTCAAGCTACGGCTCACCGGACCTGAAGCCGGACAAGAGCATCGGCTGGGATCTGGGGCTAGAGCAGGGGCTGCCGTTTATGAAGACCACCCTGGGGGCGACCTGGTTCAGAAATGAATATTCACAGATGATTGATTTTGATATGACCACTTACAAATATAACAACATTGCCAAGGCACACACCCACGGGCTTGAACTGACTGCGGCACTGCAACCGGTTGATGATCTGACCCTGAAGGCTGCCTACACCTATCTGGAAACCAGAGACGATATCAGCGGCAAACAGCTGGTGCGCCGTCCCAAGAACAAGGCGAGCTTTGACATCAACTACAGCTTCCTGAAAAAAGCAAACCTTAACCTCGGCCTAGTATATGTAGGCACCCGTTATGACGATCCAGCCAATACTAACAAGATGAAGGATTACCTGGTGGTGAATCTGGCCGGTTCCTACGATGTCACCAAAAATCTGCAGCTGTTTGGGCGGGTAGACAACCTGCTTGATCGCCAGTATGAAGAGGTGGCCGGTTACGGCACCCCCGGTATTGGTGCCTATGGCGGCGTAAAGGTGTCGTTTTAATGAATAAACAACCCCCCTCATTCCCCCCTTATCAGGGGGGAGGTCAAAAAGCACTGACGTTAGCTCCCTCCCTGACAAGGGAGGGCTGGGGTGGGTTTCGCCTTTTGCCTGTTTTGTACCTCGTCATGCTCTCTCTGCTGTTGGCGCTCCCCGGTTATGCCGGGGAGCCGCCCCGGCGGATCGTCTCACTGGCACCCAGTCTGACCGAGATGGCCTGCGCCCTGGGGCTGGAGAAAAACCTGGTGGGGGTTACCACCTTCTGCGACCGGCCAGCCTCTGTCAAAGGCAAGCCCACCGTGGGGGGACCGGCCAACCCGTCCCTTGAGGCGGTGCTGAACCTGAAGCCTGATCTGGTACTGGTGGATGAAGAGGGGATCGGTTCCAAGCTGGCTAAACGCCTGCAAAAACTGGGGATCAAGACCGTGACCTTCCACGGTTCCCGCCTGGACAAGCTGGCTGCGGCAATCAGACAACTGGGGAGTGATCTTGGCGTAAGGCAACCAGCCGATCAGTTGGCAGGCCGGATTGAACAATCCCTGAAACCACTTAAAACCGCTGCGCCGATCAAGACCATGTTTGTGATCTGGCCCGACCCGCTGGTGGCAGCCGGGCCCGGTTCCATGCTGGATGATGCCATGAAACTGTCCGGCATGACCAACATCGCCAGTGATGCCCGTTCCGGCTATCCCCGCT
>NZ_JAOTRZ010000049.1 GCF_030247655.1 Trichlorobacter sp.
ATGAGCTGGTAAGCAGTGTTTTTTTGATGATTTCCCGGTCTGCGGCTGGAATTCGGCTGTGCGCCGCAAACAGGGTGTGGGGGATGGAGATGGAATGTCCGATCCGTTTGAGCGGCAAACCAAACTGGGATTCAAAGGTCTTCAAGGTACCGGAACTGGTGGCGCAGGAATCAACAGAGCCGATCTGCAGCTGCTGCAGACAGGCAAGATGGTTAGGGAAATTACGCACCGCCAGATCCTTGCCAGGGGTGAGTCCAGCCCGATGCACCGCATCCAGCGCAAGATAGGTTACCGCGCCGGTTGCTGGCGGTGTACCAAGACTCTTGCCTTTTAAATCAGACAGTTTTGCAATGGGTGAACCGTTTTTTACGGAAAACAGGGCAAAAAGATCTTCAGATCTGGCCACCAGAGGGTGATACCCCCTCTGGCGCCCGAACTGGAGATAGTCAAAGGGATGAATATGCACAATATCAAAGGTTTGGCCCTGCAACGCCTGCACAAAAGTACCGTAACTGCTGGTCAGACGCAATCGAACCGGCTTCCCCAACGCCTTGGACATCTCAGCTGCTATCGGGGCAAAAATCCCTTCCAGGTTAGCAGATGGAAGAAAGGGGAAAACCCCCAGTACATACTCATTTTTAGCCGGTTCAGCAGCGTGCGAAAGGCCGCTTCCCAACAACAGAAAACAAAACAGGCAGACAGCCAGTAAAAGCATGGAACGGGACCGGATCATGGTTTATGAGCTACTCCTTAAAAATTTTATCAATATAGCATCTATCAACCACTGTTTCCAGAGTAAATAATGTATATTCAACACTGGTATTGCTTGCTTGCAACCCCTCATTGCTGAGCTATAGTCTTACCATCAGACCATTTCACCAAGGGGTAATTATGCCGATACAGTCATACACATACAGAAAACAGCTGTTCAGATTATTGCTTGTTGGCGGACTGCTGGCACTAACGCCGGATTTTTGCCTGGGCGATGAACCCGCCAACCGCTCTGTTGTGCCGTCTGACCCCCGTGATACATTACGTCAATCCGGCGTGAACTCATTTGACAAAGGTGCCCTTTCCAACATTGTTATCCGCGGGTATCAGCGCGAAAACCTGATGATCACCTTTGACGGAGCACCTTATTTTGGAGCAACACCCTTCAGAAGTGATGCCCCACCTTTTATTGTCAACAACAGTGATATCAGCAAGATTGTGGTGACCAAAGGCCCCTACAACCTGGCCTATCCCGGTGGGACAGGTGGCAGTATTGAGGTAAGCTCTCCTGATAACCCTAAACGTTTTTCCGCAATGAGCTCTTTTTCGTATGGTTCGTACGATGCGGTGAACGGAACTGCGTATGTAGCTGTCGGCAATCAGCTTGCAGACTTTAGTGCGGGCTACCGTGGCCGCTCTTCCGGGGTGCCTGAAGCTGGTGGTGGCGTGCCGCTGGTTCGTACTCGCTATCCCAATGCCAACAACAATTATCGTGCTGACGTCGAGGATCTGGCTATGTACCGTCTGGACAGTTTTTGGCTGAAGGGTGGAATCAGCCCCACCAAGGACAACCGGTTCGAGCTGTCCTATGCCTTTGTGCAGGGTAGTGAGATCAAGTTTCCTACCCAGAATATTGATGTCCTGGACGAACAGGTACATCGGCTGAATGGACGACTTACCCTGCGTAACCTCTCGCCCCTGATTCGTGAAATAAGCCTGCAGGGCTGGTGGAGTCAGGCCCGGACCCTGCTAGATGATTCATTGCGGGAAACCTCGGATACGGCCAACACCGCGCTGCCCTATCGCGCCTTTCTGAACCGTGGCTATGCCACCTCCAACCGGTTTGATGCGACCACAACAGGTGGCAGACTGGCATCGCAGCTTGCCCTGGGGTCGGGCATACTTAAAAAGGGGATTGATTTTTATCACCGGGACTGGAACGGCAGCTATTCTGCGCTCTTGAAGCCGGGGACAGCTCCCTGGCAGTATTACGATAACCAAGCACTGCTACCGGATGTGACAACCCGTAACCTGGGAATGTTTGGAATCTATGAGACCCCGCTAACCGACACAGTGCGAACGGTGCTTTCCGTTAGAGGGGATTTCAGCCGGGTTGAAGCCAATGGGCTGACCCCGGACCGTATTCAGACTCTCTACCAACCATATTACCCTGGGCAGGGGGTTCCGACCGGACGTGATTTTGCCGATTGGAGCGCCAATGCCCAACTGTTCTGGAAGGTACTGCCGCAGCTGGAACTGTTTTTAAAGGGAGGGCGGGCCGTCAGAATACCCGATGCCAGCGAGCTGTATATGGGCCAGATCAGACAGGGCAGCAATATTGTCAGTAATCCGTTTCTGCAACAAACCGTGGTCAATCAGATTGACACCGGTGCCAGCTGGGCAATGGGCGGGCATCGCGCTGACGTGACCTTCTTTTATGGCCAGGCAACGAATTTTATTTTACCGGCGAGACGCCTTGGCGGTACCCTGCCCCAAGCACGCAGTACCACCAACCTGGATGCTGTCATCTGGGGCGTGGAATGCGAAGGTACCGTCCAGCTGCCTGCTGGCCTGAAATTTTCTGCCATGCTTTCCTACAGCGAGGGGGAAAACCAGACGAGCAGCAGACCTCTGGCGGAGATTCCGCCATTACGTGGGCGACTGGGGATCAAGTACGATAATCGTTACCTCTTTGCCGGTATCAACCAGACGCTGATGGCCAGGCAGAACCGCTTTGACACGACCCTGAACGAAACGTCCATGCCCGGCTACGCTGTTACTGACCTGCAGGCGGGGGGACGCTACAAGGGGATTACCCTGACCGTCAGCCTTAATAACCTTTTTGACGCCCGTTACGTGATGCCACTGTACTACCAGCGCGACCCGCTCAACCCGACTGCGCGCATCCCTGAAAACGGACGCAATGTCACCATGACTGCAAGTTATCGCTTCTAGTCTCCGCAGAGCGCATTATCATTTGCGTAGCATAATGAACTCCCTTCCAGCTTGGTTACTATGAATGCACCTCTGGTTTTACGATAGATAGTATGACCGCAATAGGGACAGACAAGCTTGCGGGGTTCAGGCCGGGCTGGCCTGGTATGACCAAACTCAATTACTTCAATACGCTGATTACAATCAGGATTTTGACAACGCTCAATACTCATGATCTGGATACCTTTTACGTCACCGGAAATTGAATAAACACTACACGGGAGAATAGTCGATACGGACAGTCGCCTATTCCGGTGGTGTAAAAAGCAGTCTGGCTATGGCTTGAAAGGGAGGGGATAGCTGGAGGGGTATTGTGGCATGCAGGTCAAAGAATAGCGGTACATGCGGGAGCAAAACAGCCCCGTCATCATCCTCAATATCGGCATTATTCTCGCCATTACTCTGGTGATCTGTATGATCACAGTCCTGCACTGCAGGGCACGTAGGGCAGAGCGATTGTGCATGGGAGTTTGAGGGCACAATCTGTTGTAGCAAGCTGCAGAGCAGTAACAGCAAACAACAGAAAAAATGGATACGTTTGTGGTCAGTATTCCTCATAGCGTACTGACAATACCACATAAGACCTGAATAATCAAACGGTTGCCTGTTTTTTTGACAACAGTTCCACCAGTACAGTCACCTGCCCGGTAACCTGAGTAACCAGCAGCTGCAACTGAGCAAAGGTAGCATTTTCAACCTGATCTTCAAGCTGGCCAGCCACCTGCTGCAACCGGTAGGCAGCCAGATTAGCTGCCACTCCCTTAATGATATGGGCGGCATGCCTCAGTGCGACGCGATCTTCTGCAGTGACCGCCAGCTGCATCTGCTGCTGTCTGAGCGGCAAGTCAGCGCAGGCCATACTAATGATCTCCAGTAACAAGGGATGATTGTCACCCAGGCGATCCAGCAGTTCCTGTTCGTCAAAGAGCTGCAACTGCTCCCCGGCATCCGGCTGTGACAAAACTGGCGCGGCATCCAACAGCACAACCGGTCCACTCTCAGCAATGGACAGCCACCTGATCAAAGTCTGCTCCAGCTCCTTTTGTTTCACCGGTTTGGAAAGATAATCATTCATGCCGGCCTTGATGCAGCGCTCCCGATCACCGGCCAGGGCATTGGCGGTCATGGCAATAACCGGCACGTCATGATTCTGCACAGCAGAAGAAGCACTGCGAATCAGCGCAGTTGCTTCAAAGCCATCCAACTCCGGCATCTGACAATCCATCAGCACCAGGTCATAGTTAATACGTGTCAGCGCCTCCAGCACTTCATGTCCGTTTGCAACCACATCAGCCCGGTAGCCAAGCTTCTGCAGCATGGCCATTGCAACCGCCTGGTTCACCGGATTATCTTCTGCCAGCAGGATGGTGGTGCTGTGCCGCTGCAGTTCCCGGACCGTATGCCGGGTGATTAAGCCGTCCATAGACCCGTGCGGTGAGCTCGTTCGACCAACCAGCAACGAAAGGCAGTCATGCAACTGTTGCTGGCGGATCGGCTTGGTCAGCCAGGCTGCAAAACCGGCTTGATGCAGCTCCGCAGCTTCTCCCCTGACCCCCAGCGTACTGAGTAACACCAGCTTGGTTTCTGACAGCGACGGGTTTTGACGAATGAGGCCTGCCAGAGTCAGTCCATCCATCTCAGGCATGACCGCATCGATCAAGACCACCTGAAACGGGTCTCCTGAAGCCTGATACTCCTGCAGCAGTCCCATGGCAGTCTGACCATTACCGGCCGTGTCGTAACGGCAGCCCCAGCCGGAAAGCAGGGTAATCAGTAGTTGGCGATTTGAGTCATTGTCATCCACCACCAGCAGGTGCAGATCATCAATTGCCGCAAAACGTGGTTCAACGTCAGATGGCTCGGCCACAGCAGCAAAACTGGCCGTAAACCAGAAACAGGAGCCTCTTCCCTCCTGACTGGTTACCCCTATCTCTCCGCCCATCAGCTCCACCAACTGCTTACAGATGGCAAGCCCCAGGCCGGTGCCGCCAAACCTGCGGGTAGTGGAGCCGTCCACCTGGGTAAAGGGGGCAAAGACCGCTTCCAGACGGTGCTCCGGTATACCGATGCCGGTGTCCTGCACTGGAAAACGGATAGTTACCTGATCTGCTGTAGAGCTTTCCAGATCAGCCCAGATAGTAACCTCACCCTGTTCCGTAAATTTAACGGCATTACCGGTCAGATTTAATATAACCTGACGCAACCTTCCCGGATCCCCCACCAGTTCCCAGGGAATATCCTGATCAATCAGGCAGACCAGCTCAAGCCCCTTGTCTGCACTACGCTGCACAAGCAGTTCAACCGTATCCTCCAGGGTCATCCGCAGATCAAACGGCATCTTTTCCAGCTCAAGCCGGGCCGCCTCAATCTTTGAAAAATCAAGGATATCATTGATGATATCAAGCAGATTCTCACCACTTCTACGCACAATCTCCGCATACCTGCGCTGTTCTTCAGACAGCTCCGTGTCCAGCAGCAGACCGGTCATGCCGATCACCCCGTTCATCGGGGTACGGATTTCGTGGCTCATGGTTGCCAGAAAGGCACTTTTAGCCTTGGTGGCTTCTTCTGCCATGGCAAGCGCCATGCCCAGCTCCACATTCTTCTGCTCCATGGTAACTGAGAAGTCCAACAGCTTTTGCTCCCGCTTTTCAACCCCTTCCAGCAGTTCATTAAACGAATCGGCAAGCAGCTTCAGCTCATCATCACCCTGTATCTTAATCTGCGAAATCACTCCGGTTTGCGTGTTTAGATTACGCACCTGTCCAGCCAGGCTGGTGATTCCACGGGTAATGGTTTGCCCCAGCAACCAGGCCGCAGCAACACTTAACAGCACAACCGCCGCCATGCCCCAGAGATAGATCGTCCTGAAACGGGTGATCGGCGCATAGGCTTCTTCAATCGGAAAGTTGGAGGCCAGAATCCAGTTGGTTGAGTGAAGGCGTTTAAAGGCAGCCAGAAAATGTCTGCCCCGGCTGTTCACGGTCTCGCCCGCGCCTTCAAATCCGTTAATGGCACGGTCAAACAGCTTATTGGAGCCTTTGGGTACATCCCGTTTCATGATCCGGCTGGGGTCAGGGTGCAGGATGATGGTCCGGTCCGGCCCAAACAGATACAGATAGCCTGAACTGCCGACCCTGACCCGGCTCATTTCGTGAAAAAAGCCACTGTCACTGCGGAGATCAATCAGGCCTGCCATGATGGCCACCATCCGCCCCTGCTGGTCATGGATCGGTGCGGTCATGGCTATGACCGGAGAACCATTGACCGATGATATGAATGGCTGGGCAATAACCGGTTTGCCGCTTTTCAGGGTATCCTGAAAATAGGGCCGAAAGGCGTAGGAGGTGCCGATCAGCTGGTGCGTGCGGGGGGAGTTTGCGATCAATACACCTGAAATATCAAATAAAAACAGGCCATGGTTAAAGATGGAACGGATACCGGTGCGGTTATCCAGCCAGGCCTGCATCTGTTGGTGATTATTGACTGAGGAGACAGGCGCCACCTTGGCAACAGCGGTCAGGGCATTATGGGCAGACAGGATCTTGTCATCCAATCCCCGGGCCAGAGAAGAGACCATGGCAAACTGCTCACGGAAAACCATCTGCTGGGTCTGATACTTGAACCAGGTATAGGTTCCCCAGGCAATGCCTGCCAACAGCGCCGTAATAAACAGGCTGAAGGCAAGAATCAGCTTATGTCGGAAGCTGTTGAAAACCATGGGACACTTCCTGCTTAGCAAGATCTAAGGCAAACAGCACAATAACAGTGGTGGCGGTTCATGGCTGATCTTTTGTAAGCCCACCGCTATGCAACATCAGTGTTCTATTCTAACAGAACGAAGAAGGGGCGCAAGCAACGCCCCTCTAAAAGGTGATTATTTCCTATAACCGGATCAATTGATAGGTTCGACTGCCCAATCCCACCTTTTCCCCATGTTCAAGCTGAACCTGCCAAGGAATCTCAGGCCAGCAGCCTCGAAACTTGTCACCTCCCGGCTCATGACCGCTCTTGAGGGCAGAATCCTGATTACCACGGGCATTGTTGACCAGATCCGCGCAGGCCTGATCCAGCGCCACCGGATCAATGGAGGCACAGATGCCGATATCATTCACAATCGGCGCATCGCAGTGGCCATAGCAGTCACAGGCCGGTGAGACCTGGGTGATAAAGTTGAGATAGACCGTCTTGCCCTGTTTGTTGGCAACCGCACCGCTGGCATACTCAGCCATCTTCTTCATCACCAGGTCAGCAGCCTCATTCCACTGGATCGCCACCGCCTTGGTGGGACAGACCGTGATACAGCGGGAACAGCCAGCACATCTGGCCGCGTCAATCAGCGCCACCCCATCCACAATCTGGATCGCATCATGGGCACAGGCCCGGATGCAGAGGCCGCAACCGGTACAGTGCTTGGCCGCCACCACCGGTGCCACGGTGGAATGCTGCACCAGCTTACCCTTGCGACTGGCGCAGCCCATGCCCAGGTTCTTGATGGCACCGCCAAAACCGGTCAGCTCATGGCACTTGAAGTGAGAGAGGGCAACCAGTGCATCAGCCTCAACAATCTCCGTGCCGATGTAGACCTCTTTGAGCAGCTCGCCTTGTACCGGCACCGTGGTCTCGGTCACACCCCGCAGACCATCACTGATGATCAAAGGCGCATTGACCACGGCATAGGCAAAGCCGTTCTCAATGCCACAGGCCAGGGCAGAGATCGCCTCTTTCCGCTCACCGGGATACAGGGTGGAAGAATCGGTCAGAAACGGTTTGGCTCCCAGCTTCTTCAGCTCATCCACAACCCGGCGGGCAAAGATCGGCCGGATAAAGGCGCTATTCCCCTTTTCACCAAAGTGGATCTTGATCGCAGTCAGATCCCCTTCTGTGACCCGCTGCGCCAGACCGCACATAGTTAGCAGCTTGCTGATCTTGTCAAACAGGTTCTCTTTGTGGCTGGCACGCATATCGGCAAAAAAGACTTTGGACATGGTTGTTCCTCCTGTAATGCAACGCTATCGGCTATAACCGCTCATGCGCAAAATGATCTTTATGGGTTCATTTCCGCATCATCTGCAAGCTCTTTGGGAAGAAAATTCTGCTTGCTGACTACCCCGCCTGCGCCAGCCAGCGTTTAAACGGCTCTGCCTTGGGGGAGGGAATAGACTGGATGATGCGGAACATTCCTTCCGTGTTGGCGCAATCGGTATCACGTTTTTTGCCATCGAACTTTCAACCGTACGATTTTATCGTACGCTTCGCTAACCCCCTAAGATGTCAGCTTTTTTTGAGATCGCTCTAATATCTCTTAGGCAGAGAGCTTTCGGTTAAAACCTCAACAACATCAATAATTGCAAACCACCACTCACCATTATGGATGGTTTTACGGATCTGTTTGCCTTCAAAGACAGCCAGCTTGACGAGTTGTTGTGCGGTCATTTTTTGCCTCCAATCATCGGCTGACCTTCGATCCAGCGCTGCGGTGAAAGTACAAAAGAATTGCTACCGGCCTCGTACATAAAGCGGTCGAATTCGACCGCTTTAAAAGCCGGGTTGTGTATATGCTGTTGCACATGGATAACATCGGTAAACGCCTAAACTTTATAACAAATGAGTCCGGCAATTGCCACACAAACAAAAAGGACAGAATCATCATTCTGTCCTTTACCATCGGTCGTAGCAACTAACCGCGACGAGTTTCTTTGCACCCCTGTCAACTGTCGCGGCGTTTCAGTTCGTTCAGCACAGCATACCAGATCTGATTATTCTCTAAACCCCATTGTGGGGCGACCCTGATCTCTATTGGCGATGAACCATAGAGGCGCTGGATGCTGATCCGGGAGGATAACCGCTCCAGAACGTCCACTGCTCTGTTAGTGCCTCGTTATACGGTACTTGCGTTTAAAAATGCGCTATCCCAGTCTTTCCAGACCGCTTCATAGCCTTGTGCACGGATCATAGCACTCATCTGTTCCGGTGTCCGATCATCATCGATGACAAACTGCTCAGTGTGCTCACCTTTGTTGGCGTGGCCACCAGGTGCAGTACAAGATCCGGCACTCATGTGGGTGATGCCGAGGCGCATTAAACTGTCGCGCAGCCTGGCATTTTCACGGGTGGAGAGGAATAGACCGGCGTCAGGGATGAGCAGGCGCATGGCACACACCATCTGCACCAGCTGTTTGTCACTAACCGGGTTAATGGGGTCAAAACCACCATCGGCAGGGCGAATACGCGGAAAGGAGATGCTGACTTGACTGCGCCAGTAGTGGCGGGCCAGGTAATATGCGTGAAAACCGGTGTAAAATGCTTCTGTTGCAAAGGGGCCAAGCCCCAGTAAAGCTCCAACGCCTATGCGCCGCAGACCTGCTTGCCCGGCACGGTCAGGCGCCTCAATGCGCCACGTATAATCACTTTTTTTGCCAAAAGGGTGCAGCTGTTTATAGAGGGCGCGATCATAGGTTTCCTGATAGATGGTTAATCCATCGACACCAGCGGCAACCATTTGCTGATAGCCTTCAGTATCCATGGGGTAGACCTCAATGCTGATGGAACTAAAGAGTGGCCTTATCTGCTTTACTGCCGCAGCCAGGTAGTTGTTATCAGCCTTTTTGGGGTGCTCACCAGTAAGGAGCAAAATTGAACGAAAGCCGTAATTACGTATGAGCAGTGCTTCTTGTTCAATCTCGGCAGGGGTAAGGGTGACGCGGGGAATGTTGTTGTTGGCGTTAAATCCACAGTATTTACAGCCATTGTTGCACTCGTTAGATAAATACATCGGCGTATACAGCTGGATGGTGTTGCCAAAACGCTGCCTGGTTATCTGATGAGCTTTTTGCGCCATGGCTTCAATATATGGTTCAGCGGCTGGTGATAACAGGGTTATCAGGTCGCGCTCGTTTATCCGCTCGGCAGCCAGGGCTTGCTCCACGCGGCTCGCCGTGGTCGTGGACATCTGCTCCAGGATTTGTTCTACGGGGTAACGTACCATTTCATCTGCAAAACTCATGATTGTTCCTCGTGCAAAAAGCCGGTGAGCGGGCTGGATGCGACGGCTTTGTTCTGTTCTTTGCCGAGCCCCGCCAGATACCCATTCCGTCCGGCGATAACAGCCTGGCTAAAGGCGGTCGCCATGAGGGCCGGATTACCGGCAACAGAGATGGCTGTGTTGACCATTACCGCGTCGGCCCCGAGCTCCATTGCTTCGGCAGCGTGTGATGGTGCTCCCAGACCAGCATCAACAACCACCGGCACAATTGCCTGCTCGATAATTATGGCGATGCTGTCCCGTGTTTTTAGCCCTTTATTAGAGCCGATGGGGGCGCCCAAAGGCATGACGGTAGCAACGCCTACCTCTTGCAGGTGCTTAGCCAGCACGGGATCAGCGTTGATGTAGGGCAGCACGATGAAGCCCTCTTTAACCAATATTTTTGCTGCTTTCAGTGTTTCGACAGGATCAGGCAACAAATAGTAAGGATCGGGTGTTACCTCCAACTTGATCCAGGGCCCGCAGCCAGCGGCTTTGGACAGGCGGGCAAGTCTGATGGCCTCTTCGGCATCACGGGCACCACTGGTGTTAGGCAGAAGCAGGTAGGTCGTACGGTCAATATGATTGAGCAAATCATCCTGGTGGTCGTCAATGTTGACACGGCGCAGAGCAACCGTAACGATTTCCGCTCCGGATGCAGCGATGGTGGTGGCCATTTCAGAGTTGGAAGCAAATTTCCCGGTACCCACCATTAAGCGGGAGCGGAAAGAACGGTTAGCGATGATAAGTTCATCCATAGGTGTACCTTTCAGTAGTGGGCTGGTGAGCCCAGAGTTTTAAGCCTATTGCAATCCGCGCCGGAATGCCTCGGCAGCAGCAGCGGGATCTGGCGCTGCCAGAATATCCGAGATCAACGCCACCCGGTAACAGCCTGCAGCGGTTACCTGTTCTATATTTTCGCGTTTAATCCCCCCCAGGGCAAAAACCAGATCACCGACCGCCTGCCGACAAACCCGCTCCAGCTCTCCCAGCCCCACCGGTTGGCCATAGGAAGCCTTGGAAGGGGTATGAAAGATCGGCCCAAAGGTGACAAAATCCGCCCCCTTGGCCAGGGCTGCGACCGCCTCGCCTACCCCGTGACTGGAGTAGCCGATCAAAAGTTCAGGTGCGATCCGCCTGGCTGCCGTAACCGGCATGGAGGTAACCCCTAGCTGGACACCATCAGCCTCAACTGCCAGGGCAATATCAATCCGTTCATTAATCAGCAAACGGGCATCATACCGAGCCGTCAGTGCCCGCATTTCCCAGGCCAGTTCATACAGCTCAGCCGGGGGCAGATCTTTTTCCCGTAACTGTACTGCCCGCACACCACCTTCAAGCGCAGCCTCAACCACGTCCAAAAGCGGCCTGCCTGCAGTCTGGTGACGATCAGTGATCAGATAAAGTGAAAAATTAATCACTATGGACCTCGCTATCCTCCCCCTACAAAGTGGACTATCTCGATTTTGTCCCCATCCTGCACGGTCCGCTCGGCGAAATCTGCCCTGGGAACGATCTCCAGATTAAGCTCTACCGCTACTCGTGTAGCCGGAATCTGCAGCTCTTCCAGCATCTGTTTGACGGTACAGCCATCAATAAGTTGCCGTAATTCTCCATTGATACTCACCTGCATGGCATTTTCCTCCCGCAAAATAAAAAAGCCGCCTCTGTAGCTACAGGGGCGGCGATTCGGAATTTGATACTCTTCTCAAAATCAGCCGCTTCCCTCCGCCGGAATTACCCGGATCAGGTTCCAAGGGTCGCAGCCAATTGCTGCTCTCAGTCGAAACTCCCCTAGCGGTTTACATGCTTAATCATAAAGAACTGGGCCAAACCTAGTGGATTCACCGTTAATTGTCAACGGTATTCTCCCCTGTACGGCAGCTGGCAGACTGTGCAAAGATGCAGTTTTTCAATAGTGTGGTATGCTTGTGCGTAACTCACCAGATTGGAGGATAACTGCATATGGCAGGCACACGGATTACAGCCCGGAAACGGAAGCGGATCGCCATCTGCTTTGGTACAGATGCTGCTGGTAGCAGAAGGGCCTTTACTGAGGATCTTTCACCCATGGGCATGTTCATTAAAACCGCCAACGTCTGTAACCCCAATACGGTTCTGAGGGTTGAGCTACTAATTGATGACCAACCGATTATTTTTGATGCCAGGGTGATGTGGGCCAAGCGGGTGCCCCAGAACCTGTTTCATCTGGTAAAAAAGAGCGGTATGGGGGTACGGATTATCCGCTTCCATAACGGACGTGATCGCTATATGGGGTTATGTGAGCTGCAGGATCAACCAACTCCGGGAGGGCTCAAGCATGTGTAGAAAGATCTTTATCGGCGCAACCGGCCAGCATTGCGGCAAAACCACCATCTCACTCTCGCTGATGCATCTGGCCCGTCAAAAATATAAGAGGGTTGGTTTCATGAAGCCGATCGGCCCCAAATGCATCCAGTACCGTGGTCTGACCATGGATAAGGATGCCGCCATGTTTTCCAGCGTGTTTGACATGGATGAGTTTGCCCATCTAATGTCCCCCATGACGCTGACCCCTGGCTCAACCCGCCAGTTTCTGGATGGCAAGGTTGATCCACAGGCACCGCGACAGGCGATCCTCAAGGCCTGTGCGGAACTGGAACAACAGCTTGATTTTCTGATCATTGAAGGTGCCGGCCACGGTGGTGTTGGCTCCGTGGTAGGGGTGAACAACGCCCAAGTGGCTGCCATGCTGGGCGCACCAGTGTTAATGGTAACCGGCGGCGGCATCGGCAACGTGATTGATGCGGTGGAACTGAATCTGGCCCTGTATGCCCGGGAACAGGCCAGTGTTCGGGTCATCATGGCCAACAAACTGGTGCCGGAAAAACGTGAGCGCTCCATGGCCTATCTGACCAAGGCGTTTCAAAGTCAAGATTTGCTGGTCACCAGCGCCTTTGACTATTCTCCCATTCTGGCAGACCCAACCCTGCAGCATGTTGGTGAGCTGCTGGAGCTTCCCCTGCATGGCGACCCAACTGATCGCAGCCGAATCTGCCATACGATCCAACTGGGTGCTGCCTCATCCCAGCGGGTCATTGACAGCCTTGAGGAGTCGACTCTGCTGATTGTGACCAGCTCCCGTGATGAACTGATTGTAACCGCCTCGTCGCTGCACCATATCCCGGAATTTCGTCAACGTCTGGCAGGGCTGATCGTTGCAGGCCACGCACCTATCTCTGGAATTACTCAGCGAATTCTGGAAGATAGTAACATTCCGTACATTAGAATCGAAGATACGACCTCTCAGGTGTATTACCGTCTGCGGGAGCACGTCTCAAAAATTGGTCCTGACGATACGGAAAAGATTGAACTTATTAACTCAATTGCCGAAAAGTATATAAGTTTTGATGCGATAGATGCCATGCTCGACTGATTGTGTACTACTCCTGCGGCAGCATCCGCCGAAAAAGCTTGACCATATCCAGTTGTTTGATATTGTTAGCGAAAAATAAATCTAGAGGATTACATGATCTTGGTCACCCGCCTGGACCGGCAAAGTATGTTTCTTAACCCTGACCATATCGTAAGCGTGGAAGAGACCCCGGACACGGTCATTACCCTGTTTAATGGCCATCATATTCTGGTGCGTGAGCATTGCCAGGTCATCCTGAACCGGATCATTGCCTTCAGGACAAAGATACTGCGTCGTTCCAGTGCTGTTCCCAATGGCCTCGCCTACCTGCGTCGCCAGCGCAATACCCAGTATCATCGCACCGAGAGTGAGCACCATCTCTCTGCCCCTGACCACAGAACAACACTGCAGCCACTTCACCGCCAGGATACCTGATCTATGGATTTAGCAACAATAATTGGCCTTATACTCGGTTTTGGCGCTGTGTTTGGTGGTGCCGTGCTGGAAGGTGTGCATATCGGCGCCCTGATCTCACCCACCTCTGCCTTGATCGTGCTGGGGGGCACCTTTGGAGCCGTTTTTATCTCTTTTCCGCTTAAGGCCTGTATTAACGGTTTTAAAGATGCAAAAACCGTATTTCTGCCACCAAAGGTTGATCCGGAGGCGGTGGTCAAGGATATTATCGGTTACGCCACCAAGGCCCGCCGTAACGGTCTGATCTCCCTTGAACAGGAGGCACAAAACGCTAAAGACCCTTTCATTAAGAAGGGAATCTCACTGGTGGTAGACGGTATTGACCCTCAAAAACTACGCGAGACACTTGAGGCCGAAATCATGGCCTATGAAGATCACAAGAAGCACTCCGTTGAATTTTACGAAGCAGCAGGCGGCTACTCTCCCACCATCGGTATTATCGGCGCTGTGCTTGGCTTGATCCACGTTATGGGTAACTTGTCTGATACCTCAAAACTTGGCGCCGGTATTGCGGCCGCCTTCGTTGCCACCATCTACGGTCTGATGACCGCCAACATCATCTGTCTTCCGATGGGTGCTAAACTCAAAATCAGGATGAAGGAAGAGGTGCTCCGGCGGGTCATGATCGTTGAGGGTCTGATTGCCATTCAAAACGGTGAAAACCCGCACTTTATCGAGCAGAAGCTGAAGGCTTTTGCCGGTGAAGAGCACTAGGAGCCTCTGACGTGGCGCTGAAAAAAGAGCCTGAAAAGCACGCGAACCACGAACGCTGGCTGGTTTCCTACGCTGACTTCATTACCCTGCTGTTCGCCGTGTTTGTTACCATGTACGCCATGTCCCAGACCGACAAGAAAAAGGTTGAAGAGGTGGCAGCTTCCATGCGGGAGTCATTCGGCTATTCCACCCAGGCTGCTGCCGGTCAAAAAGGTGTACTGCAATCTCAAGATATAAAACCCATACCTGCCATAAAGCCAGAAATGGCTGTAATTCCTATGGTCAACAAGATGCCACCTGCTGGTCCGCGACAAGGTGGTATGGACAAGGGACGCGGTAAAGGCAAGGCAGAAGAAAAGGAGTTTAAAGAGATCCAGTCTGCCATTGAGGCCTATCTGATCAAGCATGGTGCCCAAAACAAGGTGAGCATCGGGATTACCCGCCGCGGCCTGGTGGTCAGCCTGAAGGAGGCCGGTTTTTTTGATTCCGGCTCTGCAGTCATCAAACCGGCAGGGTACCAGTTGTTAAACACAATTCTTGAGGTAATGACCGAGTATTCTAACCCATTACGGGTTGAAGGCCATACCGACAATATTCCTATCAATACCCCTGTATTCCCTTCTAATTGGGAGCTGTCAGTCTCCCGTGCCACCAATGTGCTGCGCTATCTGCAGAAGAATTACAATGTTGAGCCAGGTAAACTGTCTGCAACCGGGTACGGAGAGTTCCGTCCCACGACTGAAAACACCACCACTGAAGGCCGGGCCAAGAACCGCCGCGTTGACATTGTGCTGCTTTCCGGCGATGCAGAACAGGGCGAACCCTGATACAACCAATATTTTGAAAACGACATTTCCTGTCATCCCCCTATGCTATGGTTATCTCACCAATACATGGGGGTTTTTCATGGAACCGATACTTTTTGTGGGTGGCGTGATTGTGGTGTTAGGCGGGGTCTGGACAATTGTTGATCTACTGCAGGACGCAGGTCTGCTAACCGAATCGGGCAAACAACAGGCCAACGTACCGGCAGGTCAGGCCTGTTCCGGTTTCAGATCACGGGACATCAGCTCCAGCACGGCCTGCCGGGCTGGTTTATTGCCATAGAGTATTTCATACACCTTCTGGGTAATCGGCATTTCCACGCCCAGACGCTGGGCCAGGGCATTAACTGATTCAGCTGATTTAACCCCCTCTGCCACCATCAGCATTTCTGCCATGATCGCCTCTAACGTCTGTCCCTGTCCCAGTTTGACCCCCACTGTACGGTTTCGGGAAAGATCCCCGGTACAGGTCAGTACCAGGTCACCCATGCCTGCCAGGCCGGCAAAGGTCGCATCCTGGGCCCCCATGGCCCGCCCCAGGCGTTTCATCTCTGCCAGACCACGGGTAATCAAGGCGGCCCTGGTATTATGGCCAAATCCCAGCCCATCACTGATACCGGCTGCAATGGCTATCACGTTCTTAACCGCGCCACCCAGCTCAACACCGATGGCATCGTCGCTTGTATAGACCCGGAAGACTGGATTACTAAAGGCAGCCTGAACCTTATGGGCAGCAGCCTGATTGACTGATCCGGCAACGATCAGAGACGGCAGGCCAAGGGCAACTTCTTTTGCAAACGTAGGACCGGACAGGGCAACAAAGCGCTCTTGTATCGAGTTTCCCAGCACCTGCGAACATATCTGCGATACGGTACAGAGCGTACCCAGTTCAATCCCTTTAGAAGCACTGGCCAATACCGTAGAAGACCTGATTTCAGGCATCAGGCTGCTAAGTACTCCACGCATAACCTGAGTTGGCGTTACCAGTAACACCAGCTCAGCACCTTGTACCGCCTCTGCAAGGCTGCCGGTGTACTGCAGTGCAGAGTGTAGTTCAATACCGGGTAAAAAGAGATGATTGATTCTGGTTGCGGTCATGCCCGACACCAGCTCCGGCTCGTAGGCCCACAGCGTCGTGTCGTGACCATTCGCTGCAACCACATTGGCAAGGGCAGTACCCCAGCTACCTGCTCCGATCACCCCGATCTTCATTCCCACTCCTCGTCATCATTGTTGATCTGATTTTTACGTGGATCAAATCCTTCGACCAGAGCCTGACGAGCCATTTCAATACTGTCAAAACCCAAGCGGTTGATAAATGGATGCCGACTCAGGGGTACTGCCGATCCTGCCAGACTCAACCCCAAAGCCAGCACCTTCTGCACAGCGCGCTTGCGACAATCGGTTTGTACCATAAAATCCGCAGTTAACAGCAGCCGACGTAGCAGTGACGGTTTATCCGGTTCGATCAGCTCCGCACAGAAACGCTCAATGACCAGCTGTTGTGCCGCATCAGAACAGCTACCCAGTGGCACTGTGCCGCACCCTTCTGCAAGCTCATATATCAGCGGATCAGTAAAAAGCCAGCCTTCAAAAAACGGTTCATCCAGCAACTCTTCGCAGCCAGTCAGCAGTGAGCTCATTCGATCAATCAAGCCATCAAGCAGTTCCACCGGGAAACCAGGTATATAGTCTGCCGGGCGCAGATCTGTTGCAGCAAACAGATAGCGGCAGGCATACAGGTCTGGCGGCAGATAGAAGCTGCACTCAATACTTTGTTGCAGCGCATCCCGTAGCAGATTGACCGCATAATCGAAACGTACCGGATAAAGACCCTCTTCTGCATTGATCTCTTCAAGATATTCATCATGCTCACGCCTGTTCTGAAAGCGTGATGCCACTGCATGGCGCACCCCGTCATGTTCCCCCAGTTGCAGCACCAGGCCGGCCAGAGTGCCATCCCCGATCTCCCAGGAAAACCAGACTGCGCGTACACCATAACAATCCAAAGGAGCTGCCTGCACCATAAGAGATGCTACCGGTTCTGCAAATGAGGCAGACATCGGTTCAGGT
>NZ_JAOTRZ010000050.1 GCF_030247655.1 Trichlorobacter sp.
ATAGTATGGTATGCGGCGGAGTTGCTGCAGGTCTGTTGCAACAGTCTATTCAGGTTGACAATCGACCGAGGCTCTGCAAAGGTTTCATTCGGATTTCAGCTCTGGCCAGGAGGATGTAATGCACCACGGCGGTTTGCATGAGGACGCCATAGCCGGCAAGGCCTACGACGCTCGTCTGCTGCGTCGGTTTCTGGGCTATCTGGTTCCCTACCGTCTGACCGTGGGCTGGATTCTGTGTCTGCTCCCTCTGACTACCCTCTGCCGTCTGGCCCAACCGCTGTTGCTGAAATACGCCATTGACCATGCCATTACACCCGGTCGTCTGGATCTGCTGGCCGGTCCGGCCGCTCTGTTTCTGGTATTGCTGCTGCTTGAGGCGTTGCTGACCTGGGGTGAGGTGTACGGCCTGCAAATGGTGGGGCAGCGGGTAATGGCCGATCTGCGGGCCGCCCTGTTTCAACATCTCCTGCGTCTGCCGGTGCCCTGGTTTGACCGGTCTGCCGCCGGTGGAGTGGTCACGCGTCTGACCAGTGATGTGGAGGCGCTGGGGGAGATGTTTGCCGCAGGGATTGTGTCGGTAATCGGCGATTTTCTGCTGCTGGCCGGGATTGTGGCAGCCATGCTCTGGATGGATCCCCGGCTGTCGCTGGTGACTTTTACGGTCTTGCCACCGCTGATCTTTGTGGCCTGGCTGTTCCGGCGCAATATGCGCCAGGCTTTTCGTGAGGTCCGCTCCCGGCTGGGCAAGATGAACGGACATCTTGCCGAGGTGCTTGGTGCGGTGTCCGTTGTGCAGGCCTTTGGCAGGGAACGCGAGGAACAGGCTCGCTTCAGCGAACTCAACGCAGCACACCGTGACGCCAACAGGCCGGTGATTAACTGGGATGCTTCGCTCTATGCCATTGTGGAGATGTTCTCTTCCCTGGCGATCGCCTTGATCATCTGGTACGGCAGCGGCCAGGTGCTGCAGGGGCTGCTGACCTTTGGCACCCTGGTGGCCTTTATCCAGTACATTGAAAAGTTTTTCGGTCCGATCCGGGATCTCTCTGCCAAGTACGGCATTATGCAGGGGGCCATGGCAGCGCTGGAGCGGATCTTTGTGCTGCTGGATGAAAAAGAGGAGGGGGATGAGGTGACGAAGGCTCCCCTGCCTCCCTTTGATAATGGTGGATTGTCTGCTTTTGTGGAGTTCCGCAACGTCTCGTTTGCCTACCGTGCTGATGAACCGACGCTGACCGATTTTAATCTGACCCTGCAGAAGGGGGAACGGCTGGCTCTGGTGGGGGAGAGTGGCGGAGGGAAGACCACCGTGATCAGGCTCTTGTCCCGTATGTATGAACTGGATCAGGGCCAGATACTGGTTGATGGTGTTGATATCCGTCAGATGCCGCGGGAACTGCTGCGACGGCGTATGGCGCTGGTTTCCCAGGAGCCGTTTATCTTTGCCGGTACGGTCGGTTTTAACATCTGTCTGGGGGATCAGCAGGCTGCAGAGCGGATACACCAGGCCGCGGCCACCGTGGGGGCGGATCGCTTCATCGAGCAACTGCCGCAGGGGTATGATACCGAGCTGGCCGAGCGGGGCGGGGATCTGTCGCTGGGTGAACGTCAGTTGCTTTGCTTTGCCCGGGCCGTGGCCCTTGATCCAGAGCTGCTGATTCTGGATGAGGCCACTGCCAGTGTGGACAGTGAAAGCGAGCGTCTGATTCAGGAAGGGGTTGATCGCCTGCTGGCTGGACGCACTGCCCTGGTGATTGCCCACCGGCTTTCAACGGTGCGGGATGCTGATCGGATTGTGGTGATCAACAGGGGGCGGGTGGTTGAAGAAGGACGTCATGATCAGTTATTGACCCTGAACGGCGAGTATGCCCGCTTGTACTGCCTGCAGTTTGATTGCAGGGCTGATTAGGTATACAAAGGCGCTGCCTTTTAGCGCTTGACCGACGTTATGCAGCTCGGTAAGACTGTAAAAAACGAATCCTATTCAGGAGGCCCTTCTATGTGTACCACCTGCGGCTGCGGACCTGCTTCCGGCCATCATCATGACCACGAACATACCCACGAGCATGAGCATACCCACGAGCATGAGCATACCCACGGTGACCTGAACCACAGTCATCCCCACCCCCACAACCATGATCACGACCACGCTGAGCAGCATCACCACCATGACCACCTGCATGACGATGGCCAGCCCCATCAGCACAGCCATGACGATCCTCCTCGCAGCAAAAAGATCAGCATTGAAGAGGATATTCTGGCCAAAAACAACCGCCTGGCCTCTTTCAACCGCGCCCTGTTCAAGGACAAGGGGATACTTGTGCTGAATCTGGTTTCATCCCCCGGTTCCGGCAAGACCACCCTGCTGGAGCGCACCCTGCGTGACCTGTCCGGCAGATACCGCTGCGCCGTGATCGAAGGAGATCAGCAGACCGACAACGATGCCCGCCGGATTGCCGCCACCGGCGTGCCGGTCAAGCAGATCAACACCGGGGCCGGCTGCCACCTGGATGCCCATATGGTGATGCATGCCACCGAGGCCTTTGATCTGGATCAGTTGGACATCCTGTTTATCGAGAACGTCGGCAACCTGGTCTGTCCGGCCGCCTTTGATCTGGGTGAAGCCCACAAGGTGGTGGTGCTGTCGGTGACAGAAGGTGAAGATAAACCGCTGAAGTATCCCCAGATGTTCCATAACTCTGACCTGATGCTGCTGAACAAGGTGGATCTGCTACCGTACCTGACCTTTGACGTGGCCCAGTGCAAACAGTACGCAGGCCGGGTCAGCCATGATCTGCAGATACTGGAGGTTTCCGCCACCAGCGGACAGGGGCTGGATGCCTGGTATGGCTGGCTGGAAAAGGAGCTGGGGAGATAATCCGGTCTGACCTTTTCATAGGCAGAGCTCTTCAAAAACAGCGCTTATAAGCTCACAGGATGAAGCGGCTGCGTTTGCAAAAAAACTGCATAAAAGCGCGGAGAGAATCATGACCAAATCAACCGTTTCTAAGAAAATCCTGAAAAAGATAGTTAACGGCCACAAATCACCTTTTGAACAGATACGCCGTACCAACGATGCCGGTAATGAGTACTGGTCAAGTCGTGATTTTGCCAAGGTTCTGGACTATAGCGACTACCGTAATTTTGAGCAGGTAATCGAAAAAGCCCGTACTGCCTGCTTTAATAGTGGCCAGCGGATAGATGACCATTTCGTTGATGTCACCGAAATGGTTGAGCTTGGTAGTGGCGCGAAAAGACAGGTTAAATCGGTCTATTTATCCCGTTATGCCTGCTATCTGATCGTTCAAAATGCCGACCCTGGCAAGGAGATTGTTGCCCTCGGCCAGACCTATTTTGCTGTGCAGACGCGGAAACAGGAGCTGACCGAGCAGGCCATAGAAGACGAACGTCGGCTTTTGTTGCGTGAAGAGATGCGTTTGCATAACGTCAAGCTGGCAGATGCGGCAAAAGATGCTGGTGTCATCGAGCCCAAAGATTATGCCATCTTCCAAAACCACGGCTACATGGGGCTGTACGGCGGTTTGAAAGCACAGGACATTCACCGTCGTAAAAACCTCAAAAAGAGCCAGCAAATTCTTGATCACATGGGTAGCACTGAGCTTGCAGCAAACTTATTCCGTGCCACCCAGGCTGAGGAGAAGTTGCGCCGAGAAAAAATTACCGGTAAGGCAAAAGCCAACAAGGCCCATGAAGAAGTTGGTGCCAAGGTGCGCCAGACCATCAAGGAGCTGGGTGGTACTATGCCGGAAGAGTTGCCGACGGTTGAAAGCATCAAAAAACTGGAGGGTAAACCGAAGAAGGTGATTACCCAAAGATCTAAAAAAGAGTAATCGCTGCCGTGACCCGTCGCCATTACGCCATCAGCGGTATCGTGCAGGGGGTAGGGTTCCGCCCCTTTGTCTTTCGTCTGGCAACTGAACTGGGGCTTTCCGGTTGGGTGCGTAACAGCCCGGCCGGGGTTGAGCTGGAGCTACAGGGCAGGGCAGAGCAACTTTCCGCGTTTAGCTGCCGTCTGCAGGCAGAGCTGCCGCCGTTGGCAGCCATCAGTTCGCTTGCATCTGCTGAGATCCCGTTGGTGGGGGATGAGACCAACTTTGTGATCCTTCCCAGCAGTGATGGCAGGCGGGAGGTGCAGATTGCGCCGGATACGGCCCTCTGTGCGGACTGCCTGCGGGAGATGTTTGAGCCTGCTGACCGGCGTTATCGCCACCCTTTCATTACCTGCACCAACTGCGGTCCCCGCTGGACCATTGTGACCGGCATCCCCTATGACCGTCCCCTGACCACCATGGCCGTTTTTCCGCTCTGTCCGGCCTGTGAAGCGGAATACCGCAATCCCCTTGACCGACGTTTTCATGCCCAGCCGATCGCCTGTCCTGACTGCGGCCCGCAGATTGTTTTGTCCCCTCTCCCGCCGGGAGAGGGTGGCCAAAGGCCGGGTGAGGGGCCTGACCCGCTGGGGCAGGCCATTGCGTTACTGCACCAGGGCAAGGTTGTGGCGGTCAAAGGGCTGGGCGGCTATCATCTGGCGGTGGATGCCGGTAACACTGTAGCGGTGGCCCGCTTGCGGCAGCGCAAGCAACGGGATGAAAAGCCGTTTGCGGTAATGGTGCCTGATCTGACAACAGCCCGACAGCTGGCTGAACTGTCAGGGCTGGAAGAACGGCTGCTGGCAGGTCCAGAAGCGCCGGTGGTAATTGTCCGCCGCAGGGCTGATTCGCCGGTTGCCGATCTGGTTGCGCCGGGCAGCCGATGGGTCGGTCTGATGCTGGCCTACACGCCGCTGCATCAGTTGCTGTTTCGTAATTTCGGGGACACGATACCGAATCATGTTGCCGATTCGGGTCATGTCCCCAAAATTACGGCCTTGGTCATGACCAGCGCTAATGCCTCTGATGAGCCGATGATTGCGGATGATCAGGAAGTGCGGGAAAAGCTGGCCGGCATAGCCGATGCGATCCTGACCCATAACCGGCCGATCCATGTGCGGACCGATGATTCTGTGGTGCGGGTGTTTCAGGGCGGGCCGCTCTTTTACCGCCGTTCTCGGGGGTATCTGCCGCGACCGGTGCTGCTGCCGTTTGAGTGTGGAACTATTCTGGCGGTTGGGGCAGAGCTGAAAAATACAATCTGTCTGACCCGTGGTAATCAGGCCTTTCTCAGCCAGCACATCGGTGACCTGAAGAATGAAGCCACGCTGGATACGTTTCGGCAGACCATCAGCCATCTTGGCAGCATTATGGAGATCAAACCTGATCTGGTGGTCTGCGATCTGCATCCTGATTACCTCTCTACCCGCTCTGCTGAAGAACTGGGGCTGCCGCTGGTACGAGTCCAGCATCATCACGCCCATATGGCCTCCTGTATGGCTGAAAACAGGCTGGATGGTGACGTTATCGGTGTGATTTTTGACGGCACCGGGCTTGGCGACGACGGCACGGTCTGGGGTGGAGAATTTTTGGTGGGGAGCTATGCCGGGGTGCAGCGGGCTGGCCACCTGAAGCAGGTCCGTCTGCCCGGTGGCGATGCAGCTGCCAAAGAACCGTGGCGGATGGTCGTATCCTGGTTAGGCGGGTCGCTTGGCGCGGCTGTCTGGCAACTGCCCGGTATGCCGGCGCTTACTGCCACTGATAGGCAACTGCTGCAGGCGATGCTGGAGCGGGGGATTAACGCACCGTTCAGCTCAAGCATGGGGCGGCTGTTTGATGCGGCTGCGTTGCTGGTGGGGGCGGCAGATCGCAACAGCTTTGACGGGCAGGCAGGCATGGCGTTGGAGGCGTTGGCGGAAACGGTGGAAGCCGCTACGTTGTTGCCCTATCATCTACAACCGGGCGTACCGTTTCAGCTTGATCTGGTGCCGCTGTTACTGGGGCTGCTACAGCGGTTGCAGGTAGGCGAGTCACCTGCAGCATTAGCCTGGGCCTTCCACGCCAGTCTGGCAACGGCAGTGGTTGACGGCTGTGATCTGATCCGCAAGGGTACCGGTTTAGATCGTGTGGTGCTGTCCGGCGGTGTGTTTCAGAATCGCCTTTTAACCGAGTTGGTGTATACTTTCTTGGCAAAATCTCATTTTTCAGTCTTTATACATCGGCAGGTGCCGCCCAATGATGGTGGTATTGCACTGGGGCAGGCAGCAATAGCAGCTAAGAAGAGGGGTTAGACCATGTGTCTTGGTGTTCCGATGCAGGTGCTTGAGATTAATGACGATACCGTGCTGGCCGAGATTGATGGTGTACAGCGCGAGGCCAGCCTGATGATGCTGGGTGAACCGGTGGCGGTGGGGGATTATGTGATTGTCCATGCCGGATTTGCCATTTCGCGGATCGATCCGGCTGAGGCGGAGGAAACCCTGCGGATTATGCGGGAGATCTTCACCCCTGAGGATATGGCGTGAAATTTCAGGACGAATACCGTGACCGTGAGCTGGTACAGGGGCTGGCAGCTGCCATAGCAGACGAGGCCCGGCAGTTGCCGGAACCGGTGCGTCTGATGGAGGTTTGTGGCACCCATACCATGGCCATTGCGCAATTCGGCCTGAAATCGTTGCTGCCGGAGCAGGTCAGGCTGGTGTCCGGTCCCGGTTGTCCGGTCTGTGTGACGCCGGTCAGTTATATTGACCATGCCATTGCCCTTGCCGGTCTGCCGGATACGGTTATCACCACCTTTGGTGATCTACTGCGGGTGCCCGGTTCCAACTCGTCCCTGATGACCGAGCGGGCCAAAGGGGCTGCTATCAGGATTGTCTATTCCGCATTGGATGCGGTTAAGCTGGCCGCTGAACTGCCGCACAAGCAGGTGGTGTTTCTGGGGGTGGGGTTTGAGACCACAACCCCCACGGTGGCGGCAGCGATTCTATCTGCAGAGCAGCAGAGGCTTGTGAATTTTTCTGTGCTGACCAGCCACAAGACCATGCCAGGTCCGATGCAGGCCCTGTCTGCAGATCCTGAGCTGAAGATCAGGGGCTACCTCTGTCCGGCCCATGTCAGTACCGTGATCGGCTCTGATGCCTACCAGCCCCTGGCGGAAAAATTCGGTATCCCCTGTGTGGTGACCGGTTTTGAACCGGCGGATCTGCTACAGGGGGTGTTGATGCTGGTGCGACAGTGCCGCTCTGGCAGTGCGGCGGTTGAGAATCAGTACAGTCGGGCAGTTTCAGCACAAGGTAATACCAAGGCTCAGGAACTGATTAAGAACGTGTTTGAACCGGCTGATGCTGTCTGGCGTGGGCTGGGTGTCCTGCCGGGCAGCGGTCTGGTGCTGCGTGGGTCCTACGCTGCCTTTGATGCTGCACGAAGATTTCAGTTTGAGCTGCCGGATGCCAGTGAGCCGGCTGGCTGCCGCTGTGGCGAGGTGCTGACCGGCCGGATCGCTCCGAACGACTGCCCGCTGTTTGGCACGGTCTGTACCCCGGAGACACCGGTGGGGGCCTGTATGGTTTCCAGCGAAGGCAGTTGCGCCGCTGCCTGGCGCTATGGCCAGTAATAAGATTTGCTGTATAGAGGAGAACGCTGATGGAAAGCATGGCAAAACTAAGGGATCAATACCACTTTACCGATGAGGATGCCGCAAATCTGCATGATCTGTTGCCGGTTGCAGAGGAGTATCTGAACAGTCTGGCCGGGCATTTCATGAATTATCTTTATGAAAATCCTGAAACAGAGCGGATTGTGTTGAAAAACTCTGATAAGGACCGGCTTGAGGCCTTTCATCGCCACTGGTTTCGTACCCTTTTTTCAGGCGCATATGATCAGGAATATCTTCGCTCTCTGAAACGGATCGGTCAGGCCCATGTGCGGGTCGGTCTGCCGGTGCATTATGTGAACGCATCCATGAGCCATGTGCGTCACGCCATCCAGCATATGATTCATGATACCTTTGAAGATCGTGATCAGCGCCGCATGTTCCGTGAGTCGGTGGACAAGATTCTGGATATGAATCTGGCGGTGATGACCTCCTCCTACCGTGATGCGGAGATGAGCAAGGTCTTCGTCTCCCGTTCGCTTGAATCGTGGCTGATCCGTCTTTCCGAACGGTTTACCTATGGACTCAATCTTGTGCTTGTGCTTTCTCTGGCAGGCCTTTCAATCGGCGTGGTAGGGCTTTTTGTCAGTGATATCCTTCAGATCTTTTCCGGAAAGCCTGAAAAGGCAATTTTTTCTGCCTTGGGATCCATGCTGATACTCTGGATGATGATCGAGCTCCTGGAAAACGAAATCAAGAATCTGAAGGGTGGTAGTTTTAATATCCTGGTCTTTGTCGGTGTGGTGGTGGTGGCGATGGTGCGGGAGATACTTATTTCTACCCTGCGCCATGACGACCTGAAGACGCAAGCCTTTCTCACCTTGACGTTGCTGGCTCTGGGTGTTGTGTACTTTCTGATCAGCAAGGCTCAAAAATGCTCATTCAAGGAGTAGTGTCATCGGCCATATTCTAAAAGGGATAACGGTTGGCTGGAGGTATCGGGATCAGTTGCGACAGCTGGTTGTAGAAACGCCAGCCACCAGTACGTTGCTGGATCAGGAACCGGCGGCATTGGCAACGTGTGGTGTGCAGGCGCTGGCCCTTGATTTTGACGGGGTGCTGGCCCCCCATGCAGCTGATCAGCCGTTGCCTGAAGTGATGGACTGGTTGCGGCGTGCCGTAACGGTGTTTGGGGCAGAACGGATATATATTCTCTCCAATCGTCCCTATGGGCCCAGGGTGGATTGGTTTGCCGCTCATTTCCCCGGCATACGTTTTGTGTCCGGTGTGCGTAAAAAGCCATACCCGGATGGTCTAATAAAAACAGGGGAACTGGCTTCAGTTCCCCTGTCATCGATTCTTATGGTTGATGATCGTCTGCTGACCGGCTGCCTGTCTGCGTTGTTGGCCGGTGCCCACCCCTGCTATATCCGCAGCCCCTTTAGGTCGCTACAGTCCCACCCGGGCAAAGAACTGTTTTTTATGCTGTTGCGCTGGGCTGAGCGTTGCTTTGTTGCACTTCCCTAATCCATCTCAAGTACGATACTTACCAGCAACCACTCTTCATCCAGATCAAACAGCAGGTTCATTGAATTGGCCTGCTTGGTACAAATGATGTAGTCACTCCCGGTTGCCACTGACGGGGTTGAAAGCCGGACATCCAGACCTCCCTTTGAAAGGTGCTGTTTGACGTTACCAGCCACCATGTTGGCGATCTCTCCCAAGGCGTCAAAGACATCCTGGTCCACCTCGGTAACCTCCATATCCAGCATCGCCTCAGTAAGCTTAATGGCCAGTGAACAGGGCTGATGGATTGAAATCAGGCCGTTATAGGTACCGGCCAGGCCAACCATGGCAGAAACACAATCTTTGAAGTGCTCCATTGGATCTACTTCCAACGGCAGGTGCATCAGATCAATACCCAGCATGGTTGAATAGACACTGCGTGTGTCGTCAACCAGATGTTTTGCCAGCGCTTCAGGAGTGGTGTTGAGGGCGGTAAGCACCTCGACTGGAATCGGCATAGGACAATCCTTTTCAATATCAGTCTACTTGAATTGATTGGACACAGTGTATACAGCGATGTTTACAGTTTTGCAAGTGCCTGTTCGATCTGGGTACAAAGAGTTTTTAAAACCTTGATGCGGGCATGATTCTTGTCATTTGCCTCCACCAGGGTCCAGGGAGCGATCTCGGTGCTGGTACGATCAATCATGTCACAGACGGCCTGTTCATACTGTGGCCACTTTTCACGGTTGCGCCAGTCTTCTTCTGTGATTTTAAACCGCTTAAAGCCGATTTTTTCACGTTCTTTAAATCGTTTCAGCTGCTCATCCTGGGTTATGGCCAGCCAGAATTTAGCTACTACGGTGTGGTTGCGAACCATCTGCTCCTCATAATCGTTGATTTCGCTATAGGCCCGCATCCAGTCCGCCTGTGAGCAGTATCCTTCTACGCGCTCAACCAGTACCCGGCCATACCAGGAACGGTCAAAGATGGCAAAACGTCCACGGCGGGGGAGGTGTCGCCAGAAACGCCACAGATAAGGCTGGGCCCGCTCCTCTTCGCTGGGGGCGGCAATCGGAATGATCCGGTAGGCCCTGGCATCAAGCGCCTGGGTTATCCGTCGGATACTGCCTCCTTTGCCTGCTGCGTCATTGCCTTCAAACAGGACCACCACTGAAATCTTGTCAAAATCCTTGTGGCGGGAAAGCAGGTTCAGGCGGCCTTGCAGGGTTTCAAGTTCATCATCATATTTTTTCTTGATGATTTTTTTTGTCATATCCAGAGTTTGTAGAATCTGCAGACCATCAATGGAACTGAAAAGCGGTGGCAGTGGCTCAGTGGCCTGTGGTGTTTCCGGCGCGTCAAGGCGACGGCGCAGGGCGTCATTGATCGTTTTGCCGATTGAGAGTGAACGGTAGCGGTCATCAGCCCCTTCGACAATAATCCAGGGGGCCTCGGGGGTGCTGGTGCTGCGTAGCATCCGTTCCGACACAAGTCTGAAACGGTCATACTGTTTATAGTTCTTCCAGTCGCTGTCCTTGACCCGCCAACTGGTTTTGGGATCTTTTTCCAGCTTCTTTAGTCTCTTCTTCTGCTGGTCTTCGGACAGGTGCAACCAGAATTTGAGGATCAGGGCGCCTTCGTTACAGAGCATGGTTTCAAAGCGGATAATCCTGTCCAGTTGCTGATCAAGCTCGGCATTTTTGGTTCGTCCATGGACGTTGTCCACCAGCGGGTCCGAGTACCAGGAACCGATGAAGATACCGATCTTTCCCTTGGGGGGCAGGTCACGCCAGTAGCGCCACATGGGTGGGCGCTCCCGTTCTTCGTCAGTAAGCTCCCGCTGAGCATGGGATTCTATGTGGCGCGGGTCCATCCACTCGTGCAGCAGGTTCATGGTCTCGCCCTTGCCGGCACAGTCCACACCGGCCAGCAGGATGATAACCGGGAACTTTGCGGATTGCAGCAGGTCCAGCTGGGCATCCAGCAGCGCCTCCCGCAGGATCGGTAATTCCTTCTTGTAGATCTCTTTACTGATTTTATGGCCAAGCTCTGCAGACTCAAACATGGTGGCACCTCCTGAACCGTCTCTGTTGGCTGTATACCACACAATCTGTCAAGGGCAAGCCATGTTGCTTTTTTCTTTGTTCAGCATCGGCTTGGTATGTTACTATCCAAAAACAATTCGCACCAATACACAGGAGGAGACAGTGAAAGCAACTATCGTAACGCTGATGATCGCTGCACTTGCCCTGGCAGGTTGTCAGGACAAACCAAAGACCGAAGCCCCCACCAATCAACCGGCAGCAGCAGCTCTGCCGGCCGGCCATCCACCGGTAGGTGGTATGCCGCCAGCTGCTGAAGGCAAGCCGGGTATGCCGAAGGATGCGGCCCACGCTGGCGCCCAGGCTGACCCCCACGCAGGTCTGAAGCCTATGGCCGTACCGCAGGGGGTTCCTTTCAAGACCGGCAAGGTGCTTGAGCTGCTGGATGGCGGTCAGTATATCTATCTGCATGTGCAGCACGATGATGGCAAGAAAATCTGGGTGGCAGCCCTGCCGATGAAGATTGCCAAGGGTGACAAGGTGAAGTACGCCGACGCACCTGCCCTGCCGAACTTCCCCAGCAAGGCCCTCAATCGTACCTTTGATCAACTGGTGCTGACCCAGGCGGTAGAGGTACTGAAGTAAGTTTCAGGTGGTTGAAATTGAAAAGGGCGGTTGAACGAAAGTTCAACCGCCCTTTTTTAGTGCCCAAGGCGCTGTAGCGATTCATTGGCAGGTTTATGGAGTGGTACCAGGCATCGCACCTTTTGGTAGCATTCCAGAGCCTTGCGGTGTTTGTTTGTCTGTTCGTACAGCTCTCCCAGCAAAAACCAGCCCCAGGGGTGATCCGGTTCTTTTTGCGTTATCAGTTGATACTGCTCTTCTGCCCGTTGCAGCTCTCCTTCAGCGGCATAGGCATCTCCTGTCTGCATGGCGGTAACGGCGCTGTAGCACTGTTTTTCCTGAATGGAGAGCAGCTGTTTGATGCTGGCGTGCTGACGGTAACGGACCGTGCGGGAGAGCATCTGTGTGACTTTGCGTTGTCCGTTTTGCTCTGCCAGCACCGCCTCTTCGTGGCTGGTCTCAAACAGGTCTGGCTGTAGTCTCCCGTTTTTTACCGCTGTTTCAAACAGGGCTGTACCGGGATAATAGGCCAGTGGTGCCACCTGCAGATCGTCAGGCTGAATCTGTTTGATCAGATTGATGGTTAGTTGCCGGTCAAGGTCACGTTCTTCCGGGATGCCGGTGATCAGGTAGACGGAAAGCTGCATACCGGCCTGTCTGATCAGGCTGGCTGCTGTACGGATCTGGTCAGGCAGAATCCGTTTGCCCAGTAGTTTTAAAATGTCCGGTGAACCAGATTCGACTCCAAGCTGTACGCACTCGCAACCGGCCCGGCGCATCCATTCCAGTGTTTCCTGATCAATCGCCTCAACCCTGGACTGGCAGCTCCAGAAGAGGTTGATCCGTCGTGTAATCAGCTCCTGGCAGAGGGCAACGGTTCTGCGACGGTCTGAAGTAAAGGTGTCATCACGCAATGAGAGGTGGATCAGGCCATACTGTTCACGGATAGAGAGCATCTCCTCAGCTACCGACGCTGCCGATCGATAGCGTATCTTGCGGCCCCAAAAGGCAGGGGAAGCGCAGAAGTTGCAGGCTGCCGGACAACCACGGGAGCTGCTGATAAACTCAGCCTGTAACGTGGTATTGACGTTGACAGCTTCATGAAGCCAGGTGGTAGGGAAGGGCAATTGATCAAGATCCGGCCAGGGCTGCCGCTGTGCCGTGTGGAGAATGCCATTGTTGGTACGGATAACCACCCCTGGAATTTCTGTCAGTGGTGTGCCGGTTTGTAAGGCATCCAGCAGATCCAGCAGTGTCTGCTCGGCCTCGCCAACGGCAATCAGATCTACCTCGCAGTGTCGCTGCAGAATCAGTTCTGCCTGATGGGTTGCGTGCCCTCCCCCCAGCAGGATCGTGCAGTTTGGCAGGGTTTGCTTGATCAGTCGAGCAAGCTCCAGGGTGACATGGCGATTGTGTGTCCATTGAGAAAGACCTGCAACTGTTGGCTGTATCTGTAGCAACAGATCAATGATCTGGCGATTGGGCATGTTACTGAAGTTTGCCAGCGTTACCGGAATTTGCTGTGAGCGTAGCAGGGCGTGGAGCGAGCAGAGACCGATCGGCAGAAGGCTTTCGAACTCATCTGGCCTGCTCTTGTACGCAGCTCTGGTTGTATAGGCGAGCAGTGTGTGCATGGAATGTATGATTTGTCCTGTACAGAAGCAAAAAAAACGGGCTCAGTGTCTGAGCCCGTACAAGTGAAACCGGTTGGTGTTGATTATTTGGTAAGCACTTCCGGCAGGTTCAGGCCAAGGTGGTCATTGGCGAGAACATCAGTTTCCTTTTCTTCTTCAATACCATACATCAGCTCGCTAATGTCGATAGAGTCAGAATTTACCTGGTTAATCCGGCGGGCACCCAGGTAGCGGGACAGATAGTAGGGGGTATCCATGGAGGAGATGACCACCCGGTGTTCTGCTGATGAGGCATGGATCATCTTGCGGTTGCCAAGGTAGATGCCGACATGTGACGCAAAGGGTGCATAGGTGCGGAAAAAGACCAGGTCGCCGCGACGCAGGTCGCCACGGGAAACTTCATTGCCGATCCTGAACTGCTCACGGGCAGTACGGGGCAGGTTCACCTTTTGTTCACGAAAGACCTGTTGGGTGAAGCTTGAGCAGTCCAAGGCATGGCGGCTATTACCGCCAAAACGATAACGTGCCCCCAGAAAGCCATAGGCAGATTTTTGCAGGGTAGAAAAGCCGGTGGAACGCTCTTCGAGGTTTTTGGCCAAGTCAACCGGTGTGTCGGCATCAATGTCAGACAATTCTGACAAGGTTAAGTTCATCTCCCGCTCATTCAGCAGGTCACTGTTGACCAGTTCAAGACGTTTAGCCCGTGTCTCCCGGGCAGCGGCGAGATCACAGGTGGCTGCAGTGTCTGCCAGTGCCAAAATCTGGCCCGGCTTAACCTTGTTTGCCTTCAGCTTGTTGATGCGACGTAGTTCTGACATTTTCTTGCCGGTTTTTTTTGCAATTTTGGGAAGAGTATCCCCTTTTGCAACGGTATAGGTGCTGCAGTTTTCAATTAACGGTTGTGCGTCAGTCCTTGAAGGGATGATCAGGGTAGCCCCTTTGCTGATACGGGTGCTGCTCAGATTGTTGGCGGCCTTCAGCTCCTCAACCGAGACATGGTATTTGCGGGCAATGCTGGGAAGTGTCTCTTTTGTACGGACCTGGTGTGTCTTGGAGGCGATGGCCGACAGGGGAAGGGCAAGCAGTAGCAGGCAGATGGCTGGTATCAGGCGTAAGCGGTGCGTCATGTGTCCTCCTTCCTGAAGAATTTTTTGAAACAGGTTTTTAGCTAATATAACAAATATTCTTTTTTGTCAAGTTTTGGTGTCTGTTGTCTATATGCATCAAGCATGCCACTATTTTGTTTTTTGTGATCCTCGCACGATAATTCGTACGGAGGTCGGCTCAATTCCTACCACGGTCATGCCTGGAGGAACCCGGACATGGGAAAGTGATACTCGTAAGGTGTTATGCCCTTCCTGGACAGAGCCAAGATCAAGATCGGCAGTCAGGTCAAGCAGGCGGGGAGAAGGGGTAAGTCCGGAGTTTGAGCGCAGGCGGACGGTGACCTCTTCCGGCGAGACCCGTGTCAGGGTCATGCCGTTGGGCAGTCCATGAAAGGTAAGCGGCACCGGGATAATTGCCACTTCCCCCTGTCGTGCTGAAAGCAGCAGCCAGATAACAGTAACACCAAGCAGTATCGCTGTTTTTGGTAGCAGGTCGCTAAAGATTCGCCTTGTTAATGTGCGTTTGTGCCGCTGGTCTGCGGGGCTGAAAAGTGCTTCAAGTTTGCGTTTAAGGTGGTCGGCGGTTTGGAAGACCGTCAGCTCGCCCCTTTCTGCCAGTGATACTTCGCCACGTTCTTCCGATACTGCCAGCACTACCGCATCGGTTCGTTCTGTCAGGCCCAGGGCTGCCCGGTGGCGGGTGCCATACTGCTGGGGAAGGTTTTGTGCATCGGATAGTGGCAGCAGACAGGCGGCCTGTACGATCCGCTCATCGCGGATCAGTACTGCTCCGTCGTGCAGCGGTGTACCATCCTGAAAAATGCTGTTTAAGAGTGGTGCTGAAACCAGTGCCTCCAGCTGAGTGCCGTTGCTCAGGTGGTCATCCAGCGGGTCGGTGCGCTGGAACACAATAATGGCGCCGCAACGGGCCTTGGCCAGAGCAAAGGCTGCATCTGCTATGATGTTGGGGCCGGAGCAGTGTTGTTTGCTGTCACCGCCCACCAACTCCCTGAGCTTGCTAAACCGGTAGAGTGTTTGGCGTATTTCGTTCTGGAATATAACGACGATCACGACAATAATGACGGTGCCCAGCTGCTGGAGGACCCAGCTGGTCATATGCAGGCCGGTCTGGCGGGTAATAAAATAGATGGCGGTAATTGTGCCGAGACCTGCCAGTACCTGTATGGCGCGGCTTTTGCGAAACCATGAATAGAGCTGATAGATCAGGATACTCATGATCAGTATGTCGAGGATGTCCTGAACTCTGAACTGGGGCATTGTTGGCCAATTCTCCTGCGGCAACAGCGGGGTTTGGGGGTGTTTCTGCTGGCATGGAGCAGTAAAGTATGCTAGATGATAAGCCTTGTCTTATATCATCAAACATTCGCTGAAGGGTACAAAAAAACCATGTTCAGGCTATCGCAAAAAGGGGAGCAGATCCAGCAGATGTTCGATGCCATCGCCCCCCGTTATGACTTCCTTAATCATCTGCTTAGCTTCGGGATCGACAAACGTTGGCGGCGGACCGCCGTCAGGCTGATCAAGGCTCCTGAAGGGGGAAGGGTGCTGGATGTCGCCACCGGTACCGGTGATGTCGCACTTGAGATTGCACGGGTAACACCAGCTTCGCTCAAGATTACCGGCGCTGATTTCAGCCCTGAGATGGTTGCCCTGGGGCAGGCCAAGATTGCAGCTTCTCCCTATGCTGACCGGATTGATTTCAAGGTTGCCCCCTGTGAAGATCTGCCCTTTGGTGCCGGTACCTTTGACTCGGTCACCATCGCCTTTGGTATCCGCAACGTGGTTGACCGTCGCCTTGGCCTGGCAGAACTCTGGCGGGTGATAAAGCCTGGTGGACGGTTGGTGATCCTGGAATTTTCAACCCCCCGCTCAGCACTGTTCAGGTGGGGATATCATTTTTATTTCAAGCGGATTCTTCCCTTTGTCGGAGGACTGTTCTCAAGTTACAACGCCTACAAATATTTGCCGGACTCGGTTATGGAATTCCCTTCCAGCGAGGAATTTTGCGCCACCATGACCGACATCGGATTTAAATCGGTACGGTGTCAGCCGCTTACCTTTGGTATTGCATCCATCTACACCGGGAGCAAAGAGTAATGCAGGTTGCTGATCTTCACCAGCTGCAGCAGTGGTTTAATCGCTATGTGGCCAGCTTTGAGGATCTGGACCCTGAAGGGCTGAGGAATATTTGCCTCAAGCAGGAGCATACGCGACAGGTTGTTGCCTGTATGGAGGCGTTGGCTGCTGGTGAAGGACTGAATGAAGCAGATACGTTACTGGCATCTGCGGTGGCCCTGCTACATGATGTCGGCCGCTTTCCCCAGTACCGGCGTTGGCGTACCTTTCGTGACAGTGAGTCTGACAACCATGCCCGTCTCTCCATTGAGGTGATTCGCAGTGAAGCGCTGCTGGATCATCTGTCAGCTGAAGAACGACTATTGATCGAAGAAGCGGTCCGCTTTCATAACCTGCTGGAACTGCCGGATCAGATCAGTTCTCCCACCGATCGTTTCATTCGTCTGATCCGAGATGCTGATAAACTTGATATCTGGAGGGTCTTTCTGGAGTTTTACCAGCTGCCCGAGTCAGAACGTGCCTCGGCAGTGGGGTTGGGATTCCCTGATCTGCCGGAGGTTACTCCGGTCTGTCTTGCCGCTCTTGCAGACGGCAGGATTGTCAAGCTGGATCAGGCCAGGGTGTTGAACGATTTTAAGCTGCTCCAGATTTCCTGGGTCTATGGT
>NZ_JAOTRZ010000051.1 GCF_030247655.1 Trichlorobacter sp.
GCAGATACACAATGAATCAGGCTGACCCTTCTGAACTACTTGAACTGGCGATAAAAAACATCCGTGAACTTCTCACCGCCAATTCGGTGCAGCCTGAGCCTCCTGACTGTCTGGCCGGAGTAAATGGCTATACCCAGATGTACGCAACGATCTATGAGATTCGTACCGCATTATTGGCTTTTTCAGCAGGGGATCTGGGGTGTCAGGCCAGACAAAAAGGGGTTGTGCCTGGTTCAATCAAGGCCCTGCAGGCTGCGTTGCGGCATTTGACATGGCAAACAAAAATGATCGCCTCCGGTGATTTCAGCCAACGGGTAGATTTCATGGGTGAGTTTTCAGAGGCGTTTAACAGCATGGTTTTGCAGCTTGATGATTCTATGCGCAAACTGGAGTTGATGGCACATGTAGACCCTCTCACCGGTACAAATAACCGGGGCTATTTTATGGAACTCTTGTCGTTTGAGTTTGAACGTGCCAAACGGTATGGGTCTGTTTTTAGTGTGCTTATGCTTGATCTGGACCATTTTAAGGCGGTAAATGATACACGAGGTCATGCAGCGGGCGACGAAGCGCTTCGGACTCTTAGCAGGGTTCTTGGCACATCTGAGCTGCGTACCACTGATTTTTTTGGCAGGATAGGTGGTGAAGAGTTTGCGCTTGTGATGCCGGAAACAGATCTGCAAGGGGCTGTTGAGGTAGCCGAGAGGGTGCGTAGTAATCTGGAACAAACTGCGGTAGTACACAACAGCGAAGAATTTTTTATTACGGCCAGTATTGGTGTCAGTCAGTACAGAGCTGGTGATCTTCAGGATACCTTGCTCAGCCGTGCAGACAAGGCGATGTATCAGGCTAAAGAAGGTGGTAGAAACAGAGTGTGCCGAGAAGATCTCACTGGAATTCCTGAGCACCATTAAATTCAAAAGCCCTGCAACCAATTTGGTAGCAGGGCTTTTGTCGTTACAACAAAGTATTTCTAGCAAGAACTCCGGGCCGCATTAAGAAGGGCATACGCTATGGCGCGGTCACTGTATCCGAGGCTATGTACCAGCATATCAACAGCCGTTTCAAGCGATACCTTTCCAGATTTAAACAGTGTTACTACTGTACCGAATGCCATCCTGCTCACCTTCTTTCAAAAATCTCATCGAGACTGAAACTGCAACTGCCAGAAGAAACTGTTACTTATCTTTTCGTATGTCTTAACCAAGAACTTTAGGTCCTGTATCTGCCGGTCAATCCATTATTGTGCGACCGTCTTAAATCCTGCCATTTCCCGTTCCAGCCCCTTGATCTGACGCGAAAGCCCGCTGACCGCCTCTTCCATTACCCGGGTTGTCTTCAGGTTGCCAGTGGCCGCCTCTTCCATCTCCTCTGCAGTGTGGACAATCTGCTCGCTACCTTCCAACTGAACCATACAGGCCCGCCCGATCTCTTCAATCATCCTGACGATGGTCTCGGTTGAATCTGCAATGGCAGACCCGGCATCATTATGGGAACGGGCATTGATATGCACATTGGTGGCCAACTGGCGCATACTGGCAGAGGCCTGGTTGATTACCTCGGCATCCCGTGTCTGATGGCTTGATGAGCGCACAATTTCCTCAACCATGGCCCCCATCTCTTCCATGGCAAGCCGCATTTTTTCACCCTGCTGGGCATGCTGCTCCGTTGCTGAGGCGATCTCATTAACCTGTTCTGTCGCGATCTTAACCCCTTTAACAATCTTGTGTAACGCCTCGCCGGAGCGATGGGAAAGCTGCTCGCCCTCTACCACCGCCTGCTCTGAAAGGGTAATCGCCATAACCGCCTTATCGGTCTCCTCTTTAACGCCGTTAACGATCTCGGCAATCTCACGGGTTGAAGCGGTGGTCCGGCGGGCCAGTTCCTTGATTTCGTGAGCAACCACCCCAAATCCTTTACCATGCTCCCCGGCCTGAGCCGCAATAATAGAAGCGTTCAGGGCAAGCAGTTTGGTCTGCTCAGTCACCTCATCAATCACCTGCAAAATGGTGCCGATACTGGCTGCATGCACAGAGAGATTACCAATCGCCTGCTGCACCGTATGGGAGGCACTGCGAATCTGATGAATACCGCTGATGGTGCTCTCAACCGAGGTGTTGCCTAATTCAGCATCCCTCAGAACATCAACCGAAATGCGGGCTGTGGCCTGGGCGCTTTCCTCAATCTGGCGCACCGAACGTTCCATATCAGCCACCAGCACCGTGGTCCGGGTAGCATTTTCCATCAGGTGCTGCACATTAGCATTAATCTCATTCTGGCCACCAGCCATCCTGACAATCGAATCGCTGACCAGCTCAACGGAACGGAGCAATTCCTCCACCAGCTGGTTAATCTGAACAGTGCTGGAAACCATCTGCTGGATTGATGCTGCATTGGTCCCTGCAGTCCCAGAAAGACCCTCCACCGATGCGGTCACCTCCTCAACCGAGTGCCTGATCTGACGGGCTGCTGCCTTGGTTCGATCAGCCGTATCTTTCTGTCCTTCTGCCAGGGCCAGCCCCTGTGCAGCAACATTTCCGACATTGGCACCGATTGTCCGCAGTTCATCAACCGCACTGCGAATGCTGACCACAACTCCGCCCAGACGTTCCAGCATCTCGTTAAAATTACTGTTCAACATCCCTACTTCATCAGGAGAAAGATCCTCGCCTCGCACAGAGAGGTTCCCTTCAGCCGCCTGATCCATCACACCGGCCAGACGTTTTACCCTGGTTGGCAGTTTCCGGGATGCCAGCACCAGCAGGACAAACAAAAACAGTAGCGCAGTAATGGCAAAGAAGAAACGCAGCCCATCCGGTGGAATCTGCCTTACAAACAGCCCGGCCAGGGACAGGAGGATACCGCTAACAAGCAGAGTTCTGATGAGCTGTGATCCAAATCCAAGGTTCTTTGCCATGATAATATCCTTACGCAATGCCGGTGGGCATCAGAGTGGCTTTCTTTATACCGCAAATCTAGCGCAAAACAAACGGTTCTTATAGGTTATATGGCCAGTGGTCTTGCTTTTTCCCGGTACCGCTCCTATACTGCCCGAACACTTTTCAGGAGGCACAGCATGATTGAGATTAATTTTGACAAGATGGGCGGTTTGATCCCGGCTGTTATTCAGGATTACGAGAACGGCGAAGTACTGATGGTGGCCTTTATGGACAAGAAGACCCTTGATCTGACCCTTCGTGATGGCAAAACCTGGTTCTTCAGCCGTACCCGCAATAAGTACTGGATGAAGGGTGAAGAGTCTGGCAACACCCAGGATGTGATGGAGATTTTGACTGACTGCGACGCCGATACCGTGGTGATCAAGGTCAAGCAGAACGGCCCGGCAGCCTGTCACACTGGCAACCGTAGCTGTTTCTATGTTAAATGGGAAGATGGCCAGTGGGTAGAGCATTCCAACCCGTTATTTGATCCTGCGGAGGTCTACAAAAAATGAATACGGTCCTACGATTCGGTGTCCCCAAAGGCAGCCTTGAAGAAGCCACCGTTGACCTTTTCAAGCAGGCAGGCTGGCAGATCGGTATCTCCTCCCGCAGCTACTTCCCCACCGTTGACGATGGTGAGATGAAGTGTCACCTGATCCGGCCCCAAGAGATGGGTAAGTACGTTGAGCGCGGCACCATTGATGTGGGGATCGCTGGCCGCGACTGGATTCGTGAAAACGATTCAGATGTAGTTGAAGTCTGTGACATGGTCTACTCCAAGGTATCCCGCCGCCCGGTCCGCTGGGTACTGGTGGTTGCCCAGGATTCACCGGTTCAGAAGCCTGAAGATCTGCAGGGTGCCACCATCTCCACTGAACTGGTGGAGTTTACCAAACGCTACTTCAAGGAGCGTAACATCCAGGTTAACGTCGAATTTTCCTGGGGAGCCACCGAAGCCAAGGTGGTTGATGGTCTCTGTGATGCCATTGTTGAGGTAACGGAGACCGGCTCTACTATCCGGGCCAACAACCTGCGGATTGTCTGCGACCTGATGGAATCAGTACCGGTCATGGTGGCCAACAAGACCGCCTGGGAAGAGCCCTGGAAACGGGCCAAGATCGAACAGATCGCCACCCTGCTCAACTCAGCCCTGCGGGCTGAAGGCATGGTGGGTCTGAAGATGAATGCCCCTGCCGACAAGGTAGAGTCAATCATCAGTATCCTGCCCAGCCAGAAGGCACCTACGGTTGCCCACCTCTACAAATCAGACTGGGTCTCCATTGAGAGCATCCTGCCGGAAAAAGAAGTACGCCGGATCGTGCCGGAGCTATTGCGCCTGGGAGCTGAGGGGATTATTGAATACCCGCTGAGCAAGATCATCTGATACACAAGCCGCCGCTAGAAGTACTAAGCCCGCAACACGCCTCTCTTAAAAAGCATACTGCGGGCTTAGTACATTATCTCACATAGAGCCTGTTCAGACAGCAGGGGCAGCAGGCAGGGCAAGCTGGAAACATGCCCCGTCAGAGGTATTGCCCACGTCTATACTACCCCCCATTTTCCCTTCAATGATCATTTTCGACATATACAGCCCCAAACCAACCCCCTGAGATTTATGTTTGGTAGTAAAGTAGGGATCAAATATTTTTCCGCTGATGGCATCGGGAATACCACCGGCATTATCTTCAACAATCACTATAATCTGCCCGTCCACCAACTGCATGGAGACCGATATTTCAGGAGCAGCAATAGCACGCTCCACCAGCACGTCGCGGGCATTATTAAACAGATTAAGTATGATCTGGGAAAATTCATTGGCATTCCCCTGTATCAGGCCGTTGTGCTCCAGCTTCAGGTTTAATGTAATTCCAGCAGCTTGAAATGAGGCTTGCACCAGATCTACGGTTTTACGAATGACAGATGAGACATCAAATCGATCAGAAGATTGTCCTTTTTTAAAAAAGTCCCGAAAGGTATTGATTGTTTGCGACATATGCTGAATGATTTCCATACAGCCATGGGAAAACTCATCAAGCCTCGTATCATCCAGCAGAGAATCATCATAATCAACACGCAACATCTGAACCATGATACCCAACTCGTTAAGAGGCTGGCGCCACTGGTGGGCAATATTTGAGATCATCTCACCCATGGCAGCCAGACGACCCTGCTGAATCATCATGGCATCCTTTTCGCGATTTCTCTGCACCTCTTCCTGCACACGCGTTTCAAGGGTCCGATTCAAGGCCTCAAGCTGAGTCTGCTTGACATGCAACTCCTGCTCTGCCAGCACCCGTTCAGCAATCTCTTCTTCCAGCAGAAACGCTTTTTCCTGAAGCTCGTTGTTCGCACGGGCTAACTCAGCGGTCCGCTCCTCCACCCTGGTTTCCAGTAACTCCTTTGCTTCCTGAAGCCTTTTTGTAAGCACCCTGTTATGCAGATGGACGGCAATGCGGGCCAGCAACTCCTCCCGCTGAAAAGGCTTGGTAATATAGTCAACAGCTCCGGCCTCTAACCCTTTTACCTTGTTTCCCGTTTCAGCCAGGGCTGTCATAAACAAAACAGGGATATCATGGGTACTCTTTACGCTCTTCAGCCTACGGCAGGTTTCATAGCCATCAATCCCCGGCATCATGACATCAAGCAGAATCAGATCCGGTCGGGCATATTCAGCACGTTTGATAGCGCTCTCACCATCCTCTGCAACAAGGATGGTATACTTACACGCCACCAGGCAATCACGCACAACAGCAAGATTATTGGCATCATCATCAACCACAAGAATAACCGATCGCTGTTCGTTGGAAGAGGCTACCTGCTGCCCATCAGAAATCATTTCGCTGCTCCTCGGTATTGTTCCACCAGTGCTAGAATCGCTTTTGCCTTAAACAGCTTTGCCAGCTCACGTAATCTGTCAGCAAAGCAACGGTAGCTACTGTTCTGTGCCTCCAGTGCCGTTGCCCACGCTTCAATCGCCAGCATATCGCCCATCATGGCTAATGCATACAACGCCTCCAATTCTGCGGGAGGTGGCACGTCAAACGAATCATCATCCTTCCAGGATTTGGGTTCACTATTGTCTGGTGCGGTTGCAGACACCGTTGTTTTCCACTCAATTCCAAGCAGACCGGAAATTTTTTCAAGCAAGAGATCAATGCGGACCGGCTTAGTCACAAAATCATCACACGCTGCGATAAAAGCATCCTTACATGCACCATCAGTCACGGTAGCAGACGCGCCAATAATTTTTGTTGCTGCAAAGTCATTGTTTTGTCGCAAACGGGTAGTAAATTCCAAGCCATCCATTTCAGGCATCACCAGATCAAGTATTACCAGATCAGGTCGCTGCTCAGCCACCAGCTGCAGCGCTTCCTGACCGTTTTGAGCCGTAAACAACTCAAATCCCAATGGTTCCAATAATGAAACAAGCAGCGCCGTATTGCCCACCGTATCATCAGCCACCAATACACTCTTGCGCCCACCACGATAGCCAACAACATGGGATTCAGTCTTTGCAGAGCTGACCTCATCGGCCATCAATGAAGATAACGGCACCTCCAGCCAGAAGGTACTACCCTTGCCAGGTTCGCTTTCAACCCCCATGGTACCCTGGATAAGCGTCAGCAGACATTTTGTGATATTAAGCCCGAGACCGGTCCCCTCACGGGCCTGCCGATCATTGGTAAGCTGGATAAATGGATCAAAGATGACTCCCAGTTTATCCGCAGGAATACCGATACCGGTATCCGCCACCTCACAGCGAAACAGTCCGTCTCCAGCACGTCCATAGCTCACCCGCATGGTAACACTGCCCCGACGGGTATATTTGACCGCATTTGAAAGCAGGTTCAGTAAAATCTGGCGAAGTTTACGTTCATCCCCATGTACATACGCTGGCAACGACGTTTCCGGCTCATAGTAAAACTGCAACTCCTTCTCTTCCGCCTGCAGCTTGGTAAGATTAAAGACCTGGGCGATCAAGGCCGGCAGATCAAACACGACGTCCTCAACATCCATCTTATTGGCTTCAATTTTGCCGACATCAAGAATGTCATTGATCAATGTCAGCAGATGTTCACCACTGTTCCTCATAATATCAATCTGTTGTCGCTGCACATCCGAAAGATTGTTGTGCAGGCGGAGTATCTGGGCATAGCCAAGAATGGCGTTCAATGGCGTGCGCAGTTCATGGCTCATGCTGGAGAGGAAATCACTTTTAGCCCGATTGGCTGACTCAGCCTGTTCCTTTGCTATGGTCAACTCCGCTGTACGCTCTGAAACCAGCTCCTCAAGATGATCGCGATGGTTTATCAGCTCATTTTCACGTTCCTTAATGGCACGACTCATCCGGTTGAATTCTGCGGTTAGACGGCCTATCTCACTTTGAGGGGACAAGACGGGAACTTCGGGATGCTCACCCTCCTGAACCTCCTTAACCGCATCGATAAGTGCATACAACGGTCTGGTGGCCAAGGATACAAACAGGTACAGCAACAGAGTACCAACAAGAGAAAAAGCAACCGCCAGCAGACTACCCCGAATGATAATACGGCGCTCGGACCGGCTCATAACCTCTTTTGACAGGCCGATCCTGACCCAACCGATCTGTTCCTTTACCGTGGAATCCGAACCGCTTCCCTCCAACAGGAAAAAACCCTCTGTAGCCTTAACGGTCACCACCGGCACAATAAACTCAAAGACATCATCGTGTTCATAAAAGCTGATCAGACGATCAGCCCCTAGCGTCAGAGGTCCTGTCAGCGGGTATTGTTTTCCTTCATGAAGCAATATTTCAGAACGCTGATTAAGAAATGAAACAAAGGCAACATCCTTGATTGCCATCAACGGTTGGGCAGAAGTTTTCAGCTGTTCAAAATTTTCAGAGAGTAGTGACAGCTCGGCATTCTTTGCAGCTATGGCAGCAATTGCCTCCCCTTTTTTGATGATTTCGCTCTTGAAGATCTTTCTCTCGGTTGAAATCGACTCAAAGGTATAGACCATGGAAATAATAACAATCATGGGAAACAGGAACAGCATCGCACGCCGTCTGAAGGTCAGCGGCACCAACGCAGCCAATCGCCTGGACAGTCCTTGTTTCTGTTCTTCCGGCACCAAGGCAGTGTTATTCATATCCGCATTTGTCATAGCCTGGATGATCTCACTGATAAACCCTCTTTGCCTTCCTCAACATCTCATCGGGTATTTCAACGCCCATTTTCTGTGCGGTATTGCTGTTTATATACAGGTTATACCGTCTCGGTGAGGAAGCAGGCAGTTCTCCGGCATCGCCACCGTTCAAGATAATTTGCACCTTTTCACCGATCTGACGACTGACAGCCTTTGGATCAAAGACCAGGGCAAACAGCGAACCCTGCCTTACATTAGCTTCTGAAATACCAAACACAGGGATATTATTTCTGAAGGAAAACAGGTACACGCTTGACATGACCGGGGCGGTCAGCAGATTAGAGTCAGGTAACAGGAGCAGTGACTTGGTGCCAGTAAGCTGGTTGACAGTAGCAACAAGTTCGGATGAGCTACTCACCCCATAAGCCGATACCTGGGCATAATCGCCGCCAAGCAGGCTCCGTAACATGCCCTGGCTTCCCACAACCGACATCCTGGAGAGCGAGGGAAGATAGCGCCGGACCGTCGAGACATATTCACTCACCGGTGGGGACATATAGACACCGGTAACGTTTACCCGGCCTGACTTGGGGGGAACTACAACAAGCCCGTAGACAACGGCAACTGACGGCGGCAACCGCAAGGCCTCATGTACCGCATCAGCGCCCAGTGCAACGACAACTTCAGCACCTTCCCGCTCAACGATTGCACCAAGCCGTCCCCTGATATCCACGACCGCATACTCCTTAACCTGTGACCTCACCGCCAGTTGAATGTCTGCAGCAACACCGGCCACAAAGGCATACCTGGTATCGCCGACAATCAGGACTTTTGCTGCTTCAGCAGCAGCACAGGAGAGTTGCAGAACGCAAAGAAACACCAGTACGGCTGCATGGTAGCGGCACTGGCTCACAGTGGCAGAAAGATATGAAAAAAGCAGCTTCAAACAGTCGTTCCCTTGCTAAAACTTGTACGAAGCGGTCAGAAACCAGGAAATCCCTTCACGGGGGTAATCGCCAGGAATCTTCGGTGCCGTCTTGGTAAAGTTTACCGATCCTCCAGAGGTATCAGGATCGTTGTAGCGCTGGTCAAAGAGGTTGCGTATTGTTGCCTGTATTTCCAGTGTTTTATAGAAGTTTTTAAGCGTCGCAGCCAGATCCACCGTCGCATAAGAGGGCATTTGCGATCTGGTGTCACCTGTATCCCGTGGACGCGGTCCGGTCCAGAGCAGGTCAGTATGCAGGTTCAGGTATTTGGTCAGCGCATAGTTAATACTGCCGGAAGCACGCTGCGACGGTACATAGGGCAGTCGTTTATTCTTGCTGACATCACGCGGGTCCTGATACGCATAGTTCAGCTTCCAGTACAGGTCCGTCCCTACTGCACCATTAAACCCAAATTCAACCCCTTGTGTCTCGGTCTTGCCAAGATTGGCATTGACCGCCGGCTGACCTGGGGTGGTTGAAGGGACCCAACCGATCTGGTCATTAATAGTACTGTAAAAATAGTTCAGATTTACAGCAAAATAGCGGTTCAGACGCCAGGCCACGCCAGCCTCATAGGTCTGAATCCGTTCTGGCTTAAGGTCTGGGTTGCCGATTACCGTTGCATTGTTAATATTGTACAGTTCCTGAAAGCTGGGGGCGCGGAAGGCCTGACCATAAAGCAGCTTCAAATCGGCATTCTCAAGAAAGCTCCAGACTAGTCCTAGCCGAGGATTTAAAGTATCTCCAAAATCACTATAATGGTCATACCGCAGACCGGCAGTCAGATTCACTTGAGCCGGAAGTTCCCATTCATCCTGGAGGTAAGCAGCAAACACCTGGCGGGTGGCATTCTTGTTCCAGTTGGCCACTTCCTGAACAGAAGCAAGCGGCGCACCGGTCAATGGATTAAAGTTGGCCAGTTGCTGAACATCATACTGACGCATCTCTTCAAAGGAGACCCCGGCAATCAGATGATTTCCTGCGAAAAGATCCCAATCAGCCTGTAGTTCTCCGCCAATGGTTCGGTTCTTTACCAGCGGTTTGCCGACCATCCCGTTCGGAAAGAGCCCCGCAAATCCGTTCGGGTAGATTTTCATGGTGGGATCCTGCTCATACGAATCATAATACAGCTTCAGGTTTGCTGAAAAAGCCTCTGTCAGCTTTAGGTTGTAGGCCAGCTCCCCCCAATAATTATCAACCTGTGACTTGCTTGAGTCGTCCGTAAGGGCGGATACAATGCCAATGTACATCCCTTCCTGCTTGGTAAGGTACTGCCCTCGAAAGGAGAGATCACCATAGCCAACCTTCAGGAAGGCTTCCGTCTGCTTTAAATAAAGGTCAGATGTACCAGGTGCCTTCGAAAATGGTGTTCCGCTCAACGTATCAGCAGCAACCGCCAGCTTTGCACCTTGCGATTGGTAATGATCCAGGCTACCCACGACCGTAAAATGATCACCAATTGCCTTACCGCCAAGCAGGTTACCCTTGAGGCTATCAAAGTTCCCACCGCCTGCCTTGGCCTCAAGACCATCAATCTCCTCGGCAGTACGAGTGATAATATTGATCGTTGCCACAAAGGCACTGGTACCGTAGAGAGCGGAGCCAGGCCCACGTACCACCTCAACCTGCTTGATGTTTTCCATCGGGAGCATACCTGCCACACGGTACAGGGCGCTTCCGGTAAAATTTTTATTCAGAGAATGGCCGTCGATCATGACCAGAATCTTCTCACTGAGCGAGGATCTGATACCGCGCACCTCGACCATATTCCCGCCAAACTCTGTGATGGCAACACCGAAGCCCGGCACCATCTTCAACAGATCCAGCAGATTGCGAGCACCCATATTCCTAATTTCGTCGGCGGTTATGATTGTAGCGATAGCAGGGGCTTTACGTAATGAGGTAGGACGCTTGGTGGCGGTAACCAGATCTTGCTCCTCAATAAACATGAGCAGATCTTTGCTCTCTGACTGATTATTAAGGGCCACAACAGTATCTGGCTGGGTAGAGGGGCCATCAGCACCGTAAGCAGCAATACCACTCCCCAGACAAAACACAAAAGACAGGCAGGCAACAGACGTTTTCTTTTTCATGGGTGTATCCCTCTACGGTGGTTGTGGTTACCCATTCTTTACTGCATTTGCTTTTATACTCATTAAATTTTTAACTGTAAAGCAGTTAACCTACCACCCAATATAGCAGCTTTCCGTAGGTATTCAGGCAAACATCCGTTATGATACCGCAAACAGCTTCCCAGAACAGTTATTCCCAAAACACTCTTGCAAAACACCACCAAGGTACTAACCCATGCTCACCTACACTATTACTGCTGATGACCACTGCCGCCGGCTTGAAAGCTGGCTACAACGACTTCTCCCAACGGCTTTGCCTGCCTACTGCCGCAAGCTGATCAAGTCCGGTGCCTGCTCCCTGAATGGTACAAAATCTGCACCGGATGCCCTGCTTTCTGCTGGTGACAGCATCAGTCTGAAGGAAAGCAGTCAAGTCATGGAGCAGCTAAACAAACCGCTACCTCCCATTGATCTGCTTTGGCAGGATGATCGACTACTGGCAATCAACAAAACGGCCGGACTGGCCATGCATGCGGCTGCCGAGGTGGATATAAATCTGGCTGATATCGCCTCGGCCTGGATGGAAAAGAAAAGCAATTATCCGGTACGGGCCTACCCGGTTAATCGGCTGGATCGGGGCACCTCTGGCGTGGTACTGCTGGCCACCAGTTCGTCTAACGCAGGGATGCTGGGCAGGCAGGTCAAGGAAGAAGGTCTGGACAAGATCTATCTGACCGTGGTGGAAGGGATTTTAGAAGGGGAAGGCGAGATCAACCAGCCACTGGATGGTAAGGAATCCATCAGTCGTTACCGCTGCCTAAGTACTGGTGAAAACCACAGCTTTCTGTTGGTTGAACCGGTCACCGGACGCACCCACCAGATTCGCCGCCACCTCTCATCAATCGGTCATCCGGTGGTGGGCGACAAACGCTATGATGCCCAGCCGCTGTCCACCCTGGCAGGCATCGCCCTGCACTCCTTCCGTACCGTCCTGCGTCATCCAGTTAATGAGCAGATGCTGACAATCTGCGCGCCGCTGCCTGCAACCATGAGGATGTTAATTCAGGAAAATTGCGACATCCACGAAACTGATCTGCTTGCCCTCCTGCACAACCTGATCTGATCACGCTCCCTGCCACAGGTTGACTCCAACCCGTCCTGTGGTAGGCTGCATATAATTAAAATAGTACACACCCCCCTCACAATCTGTCGGAGATCTATCCATGCGTATCCAGCTTTATCGCCTCATGATCCTGTCTTCAGTTGTTCTTCTTATGCTCTCCGGTTGCCAGAAAAAGGAATCGAACCGGCTTTTAGAAAAATCAAGATCACAGGCAATGCCAGCCGCAGCTCCGGCAGCTCCTGTCGCAGAAGCGCCTGCTGATGCCGTTGCAGAACCGGCAGGGCAGACCACTGACAAGCAGACACAACGCAAGGTAATCATGACCTACGACCTCACCCTTGAGGTCAAGGAGACCGTGGCTATCATCCGCCAGATTTCCACACTGGCAGAAAAAAACGGCGGGTTTATTGTCAGTTCACAAAGCCACAAGGAATCGGACGGCGCTGTACGTGGAGAAATAAGCATCCGGGTTCCCACCGGCAAGGTGGGCACCATCATGGAACAACTACGCAAGACCGGCAAGGTGGCAGCGGAACAGGCCAATGCAGAAGATATCACGGAAGGCTATGTGGATCTTGAGGCCCGGATGAAAAATGCCCGCGCCTCAGAAAAACGGCTGCAGGATATGATGAAACAGGCCGGAAAGCTTTCAGATGTACTACTGGTAGAAAAGGAATTAACCAGGGTCCGTGGCGAGATAGAGGCGTTTGAGGCCAGAAAACGGACCTGGGATCTGCAACTTGAAATGACCCTCATCAAGATCACCCTGACCGACCGCGCCGGGGCGTTGCCTACCTTCCAGCGTTTATGGCACCCGCTGCACGGTTCTTTGGGCGAAGCACTGGAAGGCTTCTCAAGCTCTTTACGGGCCATGATCATCTTTGTAGGGGTCGTATTGCCGTGGGTAACGATCCTGCTGCCTGTTTCGATCTTTATCTGGAAGCGGATCAAGCGCTGGCGGGAAAACAGAAGGCAGCGAAAGACGGCAAAAGCCGTAGAATAGCAAATCTCAGCGGAGACGGTTTATCTGATCTGGCACCAAAGGTTATCCGTTATTATTATTATTGTTGTTATTATTGTTATTGTTGTTGCTATAGGATATCTTGCTGCTGCTCTGACGTTTGCGCTGATCAGCATCGGCCAGGGCAGCGCCTGCCAGGGCCGTAGCTGCCACTGCACCGGTAATCATGACCGTCTTGTTGTTCAGAAAGGCCTGCCGATCCAGGATTGAGATCTTCTTGGCATCACACTGCAGAACCCGGTCACTGTTTGCTCCAAGGCCGGGATAATCCTTGACCAGGGTTTTGCCATTGTAGAGATAGAGATGATCCTGAGCATAGACCAGTGATGGTTTCTTATCCGCACTGCCTGCCATCCGCCCCACCAGTTCCTCTTCCATCTGAACCCGTTTTGTATCATCCGACATTCCCACCAGATTCATAAACCGCTCAACATTTGACGCAATTTTTTCAAGGTTATTTGATGACATATTCTGTCCCTCTATAGCTAGGGGCTGTAAATGAATGGCATGGTCAAAATTGCGCTCAGATTCAGGTCAGATTTGGCTGAACTGATTGAGCCAAACCGCAGACGTAGTACGCTACGTTGAGGATTTGGTGATTGAAGCTCAGGAAAATATGGCCAGAAGATGAGATGCAAGATGATCATGTCATTTGTTTACAGCTCCTTAATCCCAGTAAAATTCAAAGTTCTGAAATGGTAGATTGATGGCCTGGATATGGTAGAAAGCGTTGTTCTTCTGCTTCTGATAATGATACTCCCGCAGCTGGCCGGTGGTCACGAACAAATTATTGAGTACGTTTTTGACAAAATACCGGCTGTTTAGCTGCAGCAATCCGGCAAGGTCTGCAGTCAGCCATTCTTCCCCCAGCAGCAGATCAGGCTGCAGCAGGTTATGGAAGATTTGGTGGGTGATCAGATGTTCCTGCTTGCTGCGCTGTTCATCACCATAGACCACGGTGGTGTCCCTCAACAGCTGGATATACAGGGTATTGCGGATCAGCTCACTGCAGTTGGCCTCAAACAGAGAACGCCGGATATGCAGCACCAGATGATCATCCTTGCCGATGCTGTAAAGACTGCGCTGTGATGTCAGAATCTGGGACTGCAGCGGGATCAACTCGCCATTCAGTTCCAGCAGAAAGGCATCCGGCCTGTACAGGTGCTGCAGCAACGGATCAGCCGCAATCAAGGCTTGCAGGCTGTTCTTCTGGTCATACAGCTCTGCCGGAATCAGCACCACCGGACTCTTTGGCTGTTCCTGCGCCAGCTCATCCTGCAACAGGGCCGGATGCATCCCCAGCAGATATTCCCGTGCCGCAGCAGCCTGATCGCCACCGGACAGCGGCGGATATGAGGCTGGATTATCCCGGTAGATCGCCTGCTGCAACTGACAGGTATAGGACTTGCCGAAACCATTCTGCAGCTTGACTGCCGGACAGCCGGTGTGGCAGATCTGCAGGTACTCGCAGGTCTGACAGCCCGGATCAAGCCCCTGCTGCTGGTGCAGCAGACGAACCCGACGACCACCTTCAGTCAGCACCGCCTCTACCCCGTCACTCAAGATATTGCCATAATACAACGGTTCCACCCCCTGCCCCCTCACGCAGGACCAGACCCCACCATCCCCCTGCAGCAGGTAGAATCGCTCTCCGCAGTTAAAGGCATTGGTGCAGTAACTGGGCTTAAACTCATCAAACCAGTTGCGCCGCAACCCCTCTTCTAGTTCAGTACCCATAAAAGCATCCTGCAGCGCATGATACAGGGCAAGCTGCTCCGCCTCACTGGCCTGCTGCAGCCCCAATTCAGGCTGTCCCCCAAACTTCTGGCAGTTCAATTCAGATCCAAACCCGAACATGATATTGAAGTTGTTCATGTCAAAGCCAATATCACGATGGATCTTCCAGATATCGTCAATCAGAGCCGGGATGTCCTGCAGATGTTCATGGTAGAGCGTGGCTGAGATCTTCTTGCTGTGAGGATAGCGCCCAAGCAGGCGCAGATTTTCAACCGTACGCTTGAGCCATGAACGACCACGACGGTCAACCCGGTACCTGGCATGCAGGGACAAGGGCAGGTCAATACTGGCGCTGATGGACACCTGATACTGATCAAACAGGTCACACAGCTGGTGAAAGTTAAACAGATTGGTCTTAAGATGGGGGGCTGATTTGCGATACCCCATGGCGTTCAGTTGATCAAAATGATCCAGATAATGGCGGTTGATGGTGCTAAATAACTGCTCCAGCACCGCAGGCGGCAGGGTCGTCACCTCACCGCCATGCAGTGAGACGTTAAACGGCAGCACGTCAGCATCCAGAAACCGCTGCAGTGCCTGCTGCAACGTGGCAACTGCCCTGCCTGCGTCCAGCTTCAGGGTCGTGGGATCGGTCTGACTGCCCAGATAGCAGTAGCGACAGGAAAGATTGCACGAGAGGGTGGGCACATACAACAGGTGAATATGCCGTTTGAACTGCCGTGGGGGACGGCTATGCTCAGCCGATAATCTCAGGGGTTACTCCCGAAAGCTTCGTCAGAACTTTTTCGCAGACCTTGTCAAACTTGGCGGTTTTGTTGGCCTTGATCTTGAAATCCTTGCGGGCGTTGGTTGGAAACTTCTCCGCCTCAATTGTCAGCCGTTTGCCCTTTTCCGAGATTAGGGTCAGCACCTGGCGCTGCCGATCCAGCTGGGCCTTGGCCACGGTGCCGTAGTAGATGATCTGCTCTCCCACAATCAGGTAGCGCGAGGCGATCAGCAGACTCTTGCGCATCCCTTTCCTGACCAGGTAGATGACAATCCCCACCGGCAGCAGCAGCCCCAAAAGCAGCCAGGCGCCGAAATTGGCGGCACAGACAATAGAGCCAAACAGCGCAACAATCAGCACCACCACCAGTGTCGCGTTACTGCTGCCCTCCACCTTGTATTTGAATGCTGCCGGACCCTTGGTTTCCATGATGATCAGAATAACGCTACTTTGGCAGATTGGCAAGCGCACCAGCACATACATAAATTGTACTATGCAACAGCATAATGAGCACACAGACTACACCAAAAACCATCCACCCAGCTCACCACAAGCAAAACAACATGTCGTAAATCAAGCATGTTACAGATCAAATAAAACTTGGCATCCTCCCTGCTAACCAGAACAGCAAGAACACCAGAGGAGAACGCCATGGATTCACTGACCATACGAGTACTGGTAGCAACGGTCCCGCTCACCATCCTGATGGTTTTCATCACCCTGTCTGAGACCATCAAAAAGCAGCACAACAGACACACCGCAAAGAGATTAACCGCCGGTGCATTGCGAGGCTTATCTCAGGGACCGCAGCTGCGTGGCTAGTCACAGATTCGCAATTCCCCAAAGTTCTGGTATAAGGATTCGTTGATTTTACGCAAAGGACCAACCATGCCCAAACAATCCACCGGCCTGACCGCTCTGAACGCCACCCAGTTTTTGGGGGCCATGAACGACAACATCCTGAAGCTGCTGATTGTCTTTTTCCTGATCCATCTACAGGGACCAGAGAAGGCGGGGATTATCACCGCCTCAGCCGGGGTGGCCTTTGTGCTGCCGTTCCTGCTTTTCTCCGCGCCCGCCGGTGGCCTGTCTGACCGCTACAGCAAGGCCCGTGTCAGCGTGGGGGTCAAGTTGCTGGAGGTAGTGGCTGT
>NZ_JAOTRZ010000052.1 GCF_030247655.1 Trichlorobacter sp.
GCCATACTGCTGCCGACAGCCTGGCTGCAATCAAGCGTGTTAAGGCTGCAGGGTTTCAGGTCGGAGCACAACTCTTACCAGGCCTGCCTGGTGACACCAGGGAAAAGGCACTGGACAGCGTCAAAGGTGTTATGGCAGCTGGAGCACAGTTTATACGGATCTATCCGGCAGTGGTACTCTCCGGCACAGCATTGGCTGATCAGCACAGGGCAGGACAGTATCAACCGCCTGATCTTGCACAGGGGGTAAAAATCGGTGCACAAATGTTGCATCTCTGCCTACAGGCAGGTATACCGGTTATCCGGATTGGTTTGCAGGCTGAAGATGGCCTGTCTGTGGAAGGCGCCATTCTGGCAGGCTGTTGGCATCCTGCCTTGGGGCAACTGGTCAAAGCTCAGCTGTTTTTTGATCTGGTTGTCACGCTTGCAGAGCAGTTCGAATCAACTGAAGGGTTGCAGCTTACCTGTCATCCTGACCGGCTATCAGAAGTACAGGGGCATGCACGGAGCAACCTGATTCACTGGCAGCAATCCGGTTTGTTGATCAAAATTGTTCAGACAGATACAAGCTTGCACCATGATCAAGTCTGTCTGTCAAACTTACAGCAAAAGAAGATAGGTTCTATTGTAACCGATTGTATTTATAAGGAGGCATTAGATGCGTAAAGAATCATTGGCGTTTTTGGAAAAACTGTTGGCCGCACCCAGCCCCTCTGGCTATGAGCAGCCAGCTCAACGACTGTTTCGTGACTATGTTACTCCCTACTGCCAGGTTAGCAGTGACGTACTGGGCAATGTGTATGGCTTTATTCCGGGGCAGGGTAAGGATCGTCCCAAAGTGATGCTGGTAGGACATTCCGATGAAATCGGTCTGCAGGTTAAATATATTGATGACAAAGGTTTTCTCTATTTTGCAGCCATTGGCGGGGTGGATGCCCATTTAACACCGGGCAAGGTGGTGCATATCCATACTGCAGACGGGCCATTATCAGGGGTTGTGGGAAAACGTCCGATCCATCTGATGGATGCCAAGGACCGCGAGACTGTGGTCAAGCTAGAAGCTCAGTACATTGATATTGGTGCCAAGGACAAAAAAGAGGCCCAGAAGCTGGTGCGGGTAGGGGACTGTATCACCTTTGCCAGTGATTTTACCCGTCTGCAGGGAGATCGGGTCGCATCCCGAGGCTTTGATGACAAGGCCGGTTCCTTTGTGGTGGCAGAGGTGTTGCGTCTGGTGGCAGCAGAAAAGAAAAAACTACCGGTTGATCTCTATGGTGTCTCATCGGTGCAGGAAGAGATCGGCCTGCGGGGGGGCACCACCAGCTGTTATACGGTCAATCCTGATATTGGTATCTGCGTTGAGGTTGATTTTGCCACTGACCAGCCAGATGTTGAGCGGAAACACAATGGTGAGGTTGCCTTGGGCAAAGGGCCGATTCTGACCCGTGGCGCCAATATCAACCACGCCCTGTTTGAACTGCTGTATGCCACAGCCCAGAAGGACAAGATTGCAGTGCAATTGACCGCCAACCCCAGGGCCACCGGCACAGATGCCAACGTGATGCAGATTTCCCGGGGAGGTGTGGCTACTGCCCTGGTGAAACTACCATTACGCTATATGCATACGCCGGTAGAGGTGGTGTCGCTGGGAGATCTGGAGCAGTCTGCCAAGCTGATTGTAGCGACCCTGAAGCGGATTACCGACCGCGGAGCGTTTGTGCCGCAATAAAGTAAAAAAGCTCTTTATTCTTGACAAACTATCAGCTTTCACTATATTACCTCATTTCTTAACCCTCCACAGCTAGAGGTACGTGCATGAAGATCAGAACCGAACATATTAAGGAAGCCGTTCGGGACTATTCCTTCAATGAACCGGCAGAATCTTTTCAGGTTCTTGCCGAGATGGTGGCTGCTGGTGAGTGTCGTTTTACCGGCTCAGTGCAGGTCGAGTTAACAGCTGAACGGGAACATGACCACTATCGCGTTGAAGGAACTGTGTCTGTACCGGTTCAGCTGGATTGTTCCCGTTGTCTCTGCAGCTTTGATCGGACTGTGTTCTCACGATTCACTATCTTTTTCCGTGAAGGTGTTGCTGTAAACCACGAAGAAGAAGACGAAGTTGAGCTTAACGAACATGATCTGATTTCCACCTGCTTCAGTGGTGATGAAATTGATCTGATGCCTGAAATCGCTGAGCAGGTTGCTTTGGATATTCCGCTTAAGCCACTTTGTTCAGAAAACTGTAAAGGTTTATGTCCGGTCTGTGGCATTGATCTTAATTCCGGTTCCTGCAGTTGTGTTATTGAACAGAAGCAATCTAAATTTGCTGCTTTAAAGGACTTTAAAGTCCACCCATAAACAGTGGCCCCAGGCCACCAACAAAGGAGTATCAGCCATGGCAGTACCCAAGAAGAAAACATCCAAATCACGTAAGAATATGCGCCGTGCCCATGATTTTCTGACCGCACCCAGCCTGTCGGTCTGTCCAGAGTGCAAATCACCTAAAATGCCGCACCGCGTCTGTCCTTCCTGCGGAACCTACAAAGGCAAGGAAGTAGCCGGGGTTGCGAAGCAGGCCTGATCGGGTCTGACTTGCATACCATGAGAGTTGCTGTTGATGCCATGGGAGGTGACAACGCCCCAGCCATTGAGGTTGAGGGGGCTGTTGCTGCATCCCGTCAGTTTGGTATTCCGATTGTTCTGGTCGGGGATGAAGATCGTCTCCGTCAGGAACTTGATCGACATACTGCATCTGGGCTTGATATCACCATCCACCACGCCAGTGAGGTGGTGGGGATGCATGATTCTGCCTCTGATGCGGTACGCAAAAAGCGAAACTCATCGGTTCGACTCGCCTTTGAATTGGTCAAAGATGGTCAGGCCTGTGCTGCGGTCAGTGCCGGTAATTCCGGTGCTACCATGGCTGCCGGCATGTTCGTCCTGAAGCGGATCAGTGGAATTGAACGGCCAGCCATAGCCCAGGTTTTTCCAACCCTGGAGGGTAAAACGCTGGTGCTGGATGTGGGAGGCAATGTTGATTGCAAGGCTTCCCATCTGGTCCAGTTTGCCATTATGGGACAGGTCTATGCCAAGCATGCGCTGGGCATTCCTAATCCTCGTATCGGCCTGCTTTCCAATGGCGAAGAAGATTCCAAGGGTAATGAACTGACCCGCGAAACCAATGCGATTCTCCGTCAAACATCACTCAACTACGCTGGTTATGTGGAAGGTCGCGATATTTTCAAAGGTACGGTTGAGGTAGTGGTCTGCGATGGTTTTGTGGGAAATGTGGTGCTGAAGCTGTCCGAAGGTCTGGCTGAGGCTACCGGCACCATGTTAAAGCGTGAGATTATGGGCGATACGATAGCAAAGATGGGCTATTTATTCATGCGCGGTGCCTTTAATCGCTTTAAAAAAACCGTTGACTACGCTGAGTATGGTGGTGCACCTCTGATTGGTATTAACGGTGTTGGCATGATCTGCCATGGTGGTTCAAATGCCAAGGCTATCAAGAATGCCATCCGCTTTGCCCATGATTATGCCACCAGTGGCGTAACGCAGCGTATTGCCGAGAAACTGTCTGAAAATTACGGGGCACTGTTTCCACGCACCAATCAATCTGTACCACCAGTGTCCTGACCGTAGGTTTCCTTCCATCTGTTATTTAAGTGCCGGAACCAGATCTCCCTCAGTTCCGGTTGGGGGTCACATGCTGCGCGCCCGCATCACGGGAACCGGTTCTGCTGTTCCCGATAAGGTTCTTACCAATCACGACCTTGAAAAACTGGTTGATACCAATGATGAGTGGATCACCACCAGAACCGGTATCAAACAACGTCGTATTGCTGCTGAGAACGAATACACTTCCACCTTTGCCACCCTGGCAGCACGCCGGGCCCTTGAAATGGCCAATGTCTCGCCTGAAGAACTTGACCTGATTATTCTGGGTACGGTCACACCTGATTTCCCGTTTCCTGCCACCTCCTGTATCATCCAAAAAGAGCTGGGTGCGCATAATGCCGCTGCGTTTGATCTTTCAGCCGCCTGCTCAGGTTTCATTTATGGGCTGAATATGGCAGAGGCATACATCAAGAGCGGTATGGCTCGCAAGGTGCTGGTAATGGGGGCAGAGGTGCTCACCCGTATTGTGGATTTCGCCGACCGTAATACCTGTATCCTGTTTGGTGATGGGGCTGGTGCAGTTGTTGTGGAGGCTGATAGTGCAGAGCAGGGCATCCTTTCAAGCCACATCTTTACCAATGGCACCCACTGGGGCTTGCTGTACCAGCCCGGTTGCGGAGGCAGAAACCCTGCTACTGCAGCGAATACCTTTACTGACAAGCTGCATTACTTGAGGATGGAAGGTAATGAAGTCTTCAAGCATGCGGTACGTGCCATGGGTGACGCTGCTGTTGCAGCACTTGAACACAACGCTGTCACTGCAGATGATGTCTCACTCTTGATTCCCCATCAAGCCAATCGCCGCATTATAGAGGCGACCGGTAAGCGGGTCGGTATTCCTGAAGAACGGATCTTTGTTAATCTGCATAAATATGGCAATACCTCTTCTGCCTCTATCCCCTTGGCTCTGGATGAGGCTAACCGTGAGGGGCGCCTTAAATCTGGAGATCTGGTCTTGCTGGATGCCTTTGGTGGTGGTTTTACCTATGGCTCAGTATTGTTAAAGTGGTAGCAGCATAACGTTACAATAAAGGGTTATAATTATGAGTAAAACAGCTTTTTTGTTTCCAGGGCAAGGTTCACAGTATGCCGGTATGGGTAAGGATCTGGCAGAAAATTTTCCCCTGGCCCGCCACACCTTTGAAGAGGCGGATGATGCGCTTGGATTCAAGCTTTCCAAGCTCTGTTTTGATGGTCCTGAAGAGGATCTTAAGCTGACCTTTAATACCCAGCCAGCTATATTAACGGCAAGTATTGCTGCCCTGAGGGTGGTACAGCAGGAGACTGGCTTACAGGCTGATTGTGTTGCCGGGCACTCACTGGGTGAATATTCCGCCCTGGTCTGCAGCGGTGCCTTGTCTTTGGCTGATGCAGCCAAGACAGTGCGTTCCCGTGGTACCTTCATGCAGGAGGCTGTACCGGTTGGTGTCGGTGCCATGGCTGCCATGCTCTCAATTGAAGCTGATGTATTGGCAGCCATCTGCGAAGAGGCTGCGCAGGGTGAGGTTGTTGCTCCGGCAAACTTCAACTCCCCTGGACAGATCGTGATTGCCGGACATGCAACTGCAGTGAACCGCACTATTGAGCTGGCCAAGGCCAAAGGCTTTCGCAAGGCCATGCTGCTGCCGGTCAGTGCACCATTCCATTGTGCTTTGATGCAGCCTGCTGCAGACCGTTTAAAAGAGGTGCTCGACTGTGTGCTGGTGCATCCGCTTTCCCTGCCGGTTATTACCAACGTAGAAGCTATGGCGAACCAGGATGCAGCACGGGTACGTGAGCTGCTGGTGGCCCAGGTCTGTGCGCCGGTACGTTGGGAACAGTCGGTCCATGCCATGATTAATCAAGGGGTAACCCGCTTTGTTGAGATCGGACCGGGTAAGGTGTTGACCGGATTGGTAAAACGGATTAACAAAGAGATGACCCTGGTTAACATTGAAGACAGTGCCGGTGTAAAAGCAGCTGCCTGATTCCTGTTGTAATGGAGGATAGTACCTATGCTTGATATCAATCAGATTATGAAGATATTGCCCCATCGTCATCCATTTCTGATGGTGGACCGTATTCTTGAGATTGAGGTGGGCAAGCGGATTGTCGGCCTTAAGAATGTCACCATCAATGAACCGTTTTTCCCAGGCCATTTTCCAGGCCATCCGGTTATGCCCGGGGTTCTTATTATCGAAGCGATGGCGCAGGTAGCAGGTATTCTGGCCTATCAGTCCGATGAGAGCATACGGGGCAAGGTTACCTATTTCACCGGCATCGATAATGCCAAGTTTCGCAAGCCGGTCATGCCTGGCGATCAGCTGCGTTTTGAAGTCGAAGCAACTGCCTGCAAGCGCGGGATCTGGTTCTTTAGCGCCAAGGCGTTGGTGGATGGCAAGGTAGTGACTGAGGCAGATTTAAAGGCAACCTTTGCAGATAAGCAATCCTGATAGTTATTTAAGAGGAGACAGACTATGCCACAGGGGAAAGTAGCCGTTATTACCGGTGCATCACGAGGAATTGGAAAAAGTATCGCCTTTGCGCTTGCAGCGCAGGGTGCCACCATTGTAGCCATGGATATGGATCAGGCCGCTACTGACGCAACCGTTGCAGAACTGCAGGCAACTGGTGCCAAGGCACTTGCCGTGGTTGGTAACGTAACGGTTACGGCAGATGTTGAGCGGATGATTGATGCAGCTGTTGAAGCCTTTGGCCGGGTGGATATCCTGGTCAATAACGCAGGTATTACCCGTGACGGCCTGATCATGCGGATGAAGGACGAAGACTGGGATGCCGTTCTGAGTGTCAACTTGAAAGGTGCCTTTGTCTGTACCCGTACCGCTTTCAAGGTAATGAGCAAGCAACGCTATGGCCGGATTATCAATATCGCCTCAATTGTGGGTCAAATGGGCAATGCCGGACAGGCCAACTACTGCGCCAGCAAGGCAGGTCTGATCGGTCTGACCAAGTCCAATGCCCGTGAAATGGCCAAGCGGAATGTAACGGTTAATGCTGTTGCTCCCGGCTTTATTGCCACTGCCATGACCGATGCCTTGTCCGATAAAGTACGTGGAGAACTGGCAGCCCAGATACCTATGGAGCGGCTTGGTTTAGCCGATGATATTGCCGGCGGTTAATGGCGGCATGTATATGTAATGCAATTTCAGCTGGTTGGATGTAGTTCCAATCTCCTGAAAAATTGCTTTGACATTTGTCGTTTCTGTTTGCTAAGAAGCAGAGACGTTTTCAAAAACAAAACCAGCAACGGTTTATATCACACGGAGGTGTAAGATGTCTGATGTAGCTAAAAGAGTAAAAGAAATTGTTGCCGAGCAGCTGGGAGTTGACGAGGCACAGGCTGTTTCCGAGGCATCCTTCATGGATGATCTGGGTGCAGACTCCCTTGACACCGTTGAGCTGGTTATGGCGCTTGAAGAGGAATTCGATATTGAAATCCCTGATGAAGATGCTGAGAAGATCCAGACCGTTCAGGATGCCATTGATTACATCGTTGAGCATACCTAAGATCTGACTGAAGACCGGCAGGATTGAAAAGGGGGGACTGGTCCCCTCTTTTCCTTTTTTACCAGACCCACTATGAATGGGAGTTTACAGATGAGAAGAGTCGTCGTTACCGGTGTGGGTGCCGTTTCCCCGTTAGGGACCGGCAATCAGAAAAACTGGGATGGCCTGATGAATGGTCGCTCCGGCATTGATCATATCACCCGCTTTGATGCCAGTTCCCTTCCGGTTAGAATCGCCGGTGAGGTGAAGGATTTTGATGCCGAGCAGTTTATTGACAAAAAAGAGATCAAGAAGATGGATCTCTTTATTCAGTACGCCATGGCAGCAGCCCAGTTTGCCATGGAAGACTCCGGCCTGCAGGTAACAGAAGAGAATGCCGAGCGGGTTGGTGTATTGGTTGGCGCTGGTCTGGGTGGCTTGCCCGCCATTGAGAAGTATCATATTGCATTGCAGGAGGGTGGCTACAAGAAAATTTCTCCCTTCTTCATCCCGATGCTGATCATTAACCTGGCACCTGGTCATATCTCTATTAAATACGGCGCTAAAGGCCCAAACCTGTCTTCGGTATCTGCCTGTGCAACCGGTACCCACTCCATTGGTGATGCCTATCATATGATTGCCCGTGGTGATGCTGATGCCATGATTGCCGGCGGTACTGAGTCTACGGTTACACCGCTGGGAATTGGCGGTTTTGCGGTGATGAAGGCGCTATCTGATCGCAATGATGAACCACAGCGTGCTTCCCGGCCTTTTGATAAGGGGCGTGACGGCTTTATCCTTGGGGAAGGAGCTGGCATTGTTATTTTGGAAGAGTATGAAGCAGCCAAAGCTCGTGGTGCCAAAATTTATGCTGAAGTTGTCGGGTACGGTCTGACCGCTGACGCCTATCATATGACAACTCCGGCTGAAGGGGGCGAAGGTGCAGCCCGCTGCATGAAGATGGCCCTCAAGAACGCAGGCGTAAATCCTGAGCAGGTTGGCTATATTAATGCCCACGGTACTTCAACCTACTTCAATGACCTGAATGAAACCCTGGCCATCAAATCGGTCTTTGGTGATCATGCCTATAAACTGATGGTTTCCTCCACCAAGTCCATGACCGGTCACCTGTTGGGTGCTGCCGGTGGTCTTGAGGCGGTAATCAGTTGTATGGTGCTGGACAAGAATATTGTTCCGCCTACCATCAACTACGAAGAGCCTGATCCTGCCTGTGATCTTGATTACGTACCTAACACCGCCCGTGAAGCCAAGGTGGATTATGTCATGAGTAACTCACTTGGCTTTGGTGGCACCAACGCTACCTTGCTATTCAAGAGGGTATAGCAATGAAAATTGCCATCGGTTCTGATCACGGCGGATTTGAATTAAAGCAGGCCCTGATTCCGTTTCTGCAGGGTAGAGACATTGAAGTGGCTGATGCGGGCACCTATTCAACAGATTCGGTTGACTATCCTGAATTTGCTGAAGCAGTGGCCCTGCTGGTGGTACATGGAGAGGCTGATGCTGGCATTGTGATCTGCGGTACCGGTATCGGTATTTCCATAGCAGCCAACAAGGTACCCGGTATCAGGGCTGCCCTGGTAACCACACCCCAGATGGCTGAACTGGCCAAACAACACAACAATGCTAATATTCTTGCCCTGGGTGGCCGCATCCTGCCGGTGGAAACAGCAGAAGCCTGTCTGGCCGCCTGGCTGGATGCCTCCTATGAAGGCGATCGCCATCAAAGACGTCTTGACAAGATTACCGATATTGAGAAAAAGAGCTGTCAGTAGAGCCTATTAGCAATTATATCATCAAGCGGGACTTGCAAAAGTCCCGTTTCCTTTTTGTACTAACCGTATACACCAGATAAGGAGCTTGAACGATGTCAATTCTCTCCCAGTTTGATCCAGCAGTTGCTGAAGCGATTCAGCATGAAACCGAGCGTCAGGAATATAACCTGGAGCTGATCGCCTCTGAAAACTTTGTGTCTGAAGCAGTCCTTGAAGCTCAGGGCAGCGTGATGACCAACAAGTATGCCGAAGGCTATCCCGGCAAGCGTTACTATGGCGGTTGTCACCATGTGGATGTGGTTGAAAATCTGGCCATTGACCGTGCCAAGGAGCTGTTTGGTGCCGAGCATGCCAATGTGCAGCCCCACGCCGGTTCCCAGGCCAATATGGCAGTCTACAATGCAGTCTGCCAACCGGGCGATACCATCCTGGGGATGAACCTTTCCCATGGTGGTCACCTGACCCATGGTAGCCCGGTTAACTTCTCGGGCCGTTTCTACAAAGTGGTGCCCTATGGTGTTTCTCCTGACACTGAAACCATTGATTACAATGAGGTTGAACGCCTGGCACTGGAGCATAAGCCAAAGATGATCGTAGTTGGCGCCAGCGCCTATCCCCGTATCATTGACTTCCCGGCCTTCCGTACCATTGCTGACAAGGTTGGCGCCAAGGTGATGGTGGATATGGCCCACATTGCCGGTCTGGTGGCCGCCGGTGTACACCCCAACCCGGTCCCCTATGCTGAGTTTGTTACCACCACCACCCACAAGACCCTGCGTGGCCCCCGTGGTGGTATGATTCTCTGCCGTGAAGAATTTGCCAAGACCATTAACTCTCAGATCTTCCCTGGTATCCAGGGCGGGCCATTGATGCATGTGATTGCAGCCAAGGCAGTTGCCTTTAAGGAGGCGTTGCAGCCTGAGTTCAAGACCTATCAGCAGCAGATCGTCAAGAACGCTGCCAAGCTGGCAGAATGTCTGATGGCCAAAGGGTTTAAGCTGACCTCTGGCGGCACCGACAACCACCTGATGCTGATCAACTTCACCGGCACCGAGATCACTGGTAAGGCTGCTGAAGAGGCTCTGGATAAGGCCGGTATTACGGTAAACAAGAACACCGTACCGTTTGAAACCCGTTCTCCTTTTGTTACCTCCGGTATCCGGGTTGGTACGCCAGCCTGTACCTCCCATGGCCTGAAAGATACTGAGATGGAGCAGGTTGCCAGCTTTATTGCTGAAGCCATTGCCAATATCGGTAATGATGAGGCTTTGGCCGGTATTCAGAAGCGGGTTAATCAGATGATGAAAAACTTTCCGCTGTATGCCAACCGTCTAAAATAAATCGTAGTGTCGTTTTTGCAAAAGCCCGGTGACCTTTGTTGCCGGGCTTTTGTTTTTCCCTGATTGTCGCTCTGCATGCAGTATGATACAGGTAATTACATGTCTGACCTGCTTCCACATATTCATGTCGCCTGTGCAGTCATTAAAATGGATGGCTTGATCCTGGCTACCCAACGTTCTGCAACCATGTCTTTGCCGCTTAAATGGGAATTTCCCGGCGGTAAGCTGGAAGAGGGGGAGTCTCCAGAGCAGTGTCTGCAGCGGGAGCTGCAGGAGGAGCTGGCAATTTCTGTCAGAGTAGGGCAGGCGTTGCCACTGGCCACCCACAGCTATCCAGCTTTTAAGGTTACGCTTTATCCCTTTTTCTGTGACTCTCTTGAAGGCACCATGATCCTGCATGAACACAGTGCAGCCTGCTGGCTTCCCCCCCATGAACTACCAAACCTTGATTGGGCTGAGGCTGACTGGCCGATCATTTCACAATTGGCACACCACCTATGAACTATTGTGCGGATCTGCATATCCATTCTCCCTTTTCACGGGCCACCAGCCCGGACAGCAGTCCGGCAGGTCTGGCTGCCTGGGCACGGCTGAAAGGGATTCAGGTCATCGGCACCGGTGACTGTACCCACCCCGGTTGGTTCAAGCTGTTGAAAGAGCAGTTAGAACCTGCTGAGCCCGGTTTTTACCGCCTGAAAGATGAAAAGGCCATTCCTGCTATCCTGCCTGGGGTGATACAAGCTGACACACCGGTACGCTTTCTACTGTCTGCCGAGATCAGTTCTATTTATAAGCGTGGCGGTGCTACCCGAAAGGTGCATAATCTGCTGTATCTGCCTGATTTCGCCTCGGTTGAGCGTCTGAATGCCAGACTGTCCGGTATCGGCAATATTGTCTCAGATGGCCGGCCAATTCTGGGGCTTGATAGCCGTAACCTGCTGGAGATCTTGCTGGAATGCTCAAGCGATGCCTTTCTGGTTCCGGCTCATATCTGGACCCCCTGGTTTTCCCTGTTTGGCTCAAAATCAGGCTTTGACAGTATTGAAGAATGTTTTGGCGACCTGACCAGTCATATTTTTGCCCTTGAAACCGGACTTTCCTCTGATCCTGACATGAACCGCCTGATCTCAGGACTAGATCATTGTGCCCTGATCTCCAACTCTGACTGCCATTCACCATCAAAGCTGGGACGTGAGGCCAATTTATTCAACACTGGTTTCGATTTCTTTTCCTTGCGAGAAGCCCTGCAGCAGAACAATCGCGATACCTTTTGCGGTACGGTTGAGTTTTTCCCGGAAGAGGGGAAATACCACTTTGACGGTCACCGTGATTGCAAGGTCTGTTTGGACCCCCATGAAACCCGTCGGTTACACAATCTTTGTCCAGCCTGCGGTAAACCGGTCACCGTTGGGGTACATCATCGGGTGTTGGAGCTGGCAGACCGTGCAGAACCGCAGTATCGTGATGATTCTCCCAGTTTTTATTCCCTGATACCGCTTCCTGAAATTCTCGGAGAACTGCTGCAGGTTGGTCCTTCCTCCAAGCAGGTTATTCACCAGTACGGGCGGGCGTTGTCACAGTTTGGATCTGAATTTAACCTGCTGTTACATGCTGATCTGGAGCAGATCAATTGCTTTGAACCGCTCTTGGCTGAAGCGGTCAAACGGATGCGGGAAGGTGCGGTGATCCGTCAGCCAGGCTATGATGGTGAGTTTGGCGTGATCCGTATGTTTGAAGAAGGCGAGCTGACACAACTGGCAGGGCAGGGGGGACTATTCGGTGACCAACGTGTTCCCAAAAGCCGCAAGAAAGTAGTATCAGAGCCATTGCCAAAGCAATATGCTGCGCCATCTAAAATAACTGAACCTGCTGAATATAAGGTGACGGGGCCAAATCCTGAGCAACAGACAGCCATTCAGTCTGATGGGCGGCGCGTATTGGTGGCTGCTGGACCCGGCACCGGCAAGACCTTCACCCTGGTGTCACGCCTGCAACGCCTGCTTGCTCAGGGCGCAGATCCAAATCGGATTGTTGCAATCACCTTTACAACCCGTACTGCTGAAGAGATGCAAGAGCGACTCAAAAAGAGTTGCCGAACAGCGACAGAAAGCCTTTTTATCGGCACCTTTCACCGTTTCTGTCTGGAACAGTTACGTCAGGATAATCCAGGTTTGACCGTGGTTGGGCCTGAAAGTCGCCAGCGCCTGTTAAAGAGACTGTATGCGGATCGGGGGGTTGCTGAACGCAGCAGGATCACCAATGCAATTGCAGCCCATTGTTCTGGTATCCAGCTGACAGTAACGGAAGAAACCAAGCTCTACGTGGATGAACTGGTGCGCCTGAACGCCCTTGATCTGGACGCTATTATACCGGTCTGTGTACAGCTCATGAATGCTGATCCATCATTTAAGCAACGGGTACAGCACCATGTTCAGCATCTGTTCGTAGATGAATTTCAGGATTTGAATCGATCCCAATATGATCTGGTGCAACTATTGGCAGAGCAGGCAACGGTCTTTGCCATCGGTGACCCTGATCAGGCCATTTATGGCTTCAGGGGGGGCGATCTTCGCTATTTCTTCCGCTTTGCCGAGGTACCGGGCACGGTTTTGTTGCCGTTAAAGACCACTTATCGGCTACCCAGAAAGATTGTGCAGGCGGCAGGTAGTCTGATCTGCCGCAACCTGATCTGCAGCGGCCTGCCGCTCTCGGCTGGAGACAACAATCCTGATGGTGCGATTGAGTTTCACCGAACGCTCTCACCAGGCTCTGAAGCTGAATTAATTGTCAGGCGGATTGAAGAACTAATCGGCGGCGTGGACAGTTTTTCCCGTAATAGCGGTCGGTCTGGCACCATCCCCCCGGCAGAGGGCTTGAGCTTTGCTGATTTTGCCATTCTGTTTCGGTTGGGGCGACAGGCAGAAGAGCTGGCAGAAGCACTTGCCAGACGCGGCATACCGTATCAGCTGGTTGGAGCAACTCCTTTCTACATGGAAACAAAGCTGCGTCCCCTGTATCAATTACTACAGGCAGCAAATGGCAGTGATGAAATAGCCCTTTGGTTGGGTCTGTTTGGTGCTCTCAAAGGTGTTGGGGCAACCACGCTTGAACGGCTTGAGTCTGATCTGCCGCTAAAAGGGTATTTTCTTGGACTTGTAGCAGAACATGATCATGCGCCAACAACAGGCAAGGCGCTTAAGCTACTGACAGCCACGCTTGACCGTTTTAAACGAGCTGCTGCTGATCAAGGAGTAGCAGCAGCCTTGCTGCTGGCCCTGCCGGTATTTGCCCTGGAACCTGATGACGTTGTTAATCGACTGTTACATCAGGCAGAGGGATTTGGAACCGATCTATCTGCCTTTAGCCATCATTTGCAGCAGTATGCCGCTGCAACAGTCTATGATCAGCGGGCTGAAGCCGTTGCGCTGATGTCCTGCCATAGTGCAAAGGGCTTGGAATTTCCGGTTGTCTTTATGACAGGACTTGAAGAAGGGATTTTCCCCTGCACCCTGATGGGAACTCCCAATGTGGAAGAGGAGCGCCGTCTCTTTTATGTTGGTCTGACCCGTGCAAAACAACGGGTAATCCTGACTGCATCAGGTTATAGAGGCTGGATGGGGCAGGGGGCGCGAGAATTATCCCGATTCATTTCTGAACTCCCCGCAGAATTGATAGACAAACCTGAAGCAGGTAAGCAGAGACGCAGAAGTACGACTGAATCAGAGGCACAAATGGAATTGTTTTAGAAATTACCTTGACGAAACGAGGTAATTCGCCTAATTTAACCAATTCAAATTGCGAGAGTGGCGGAATTGGCAGACGCACCAGACTTAGGATCTGGCACCGCAAGGTATAGGAGTTCAAGTCTCCTCTCTCGCACCATTTAAATTTCATCCCACGCAAGCGAGGAACTAGTTATGCAGGTTCAGATAGAAGAAATCAGCTCGGTTAAGCGCAAGATAAGTGTAGAAGTTCCTGCTGAACGGGTAAATGCTGAAATTGAAAAGTCATTTGCTGGTATCCAGAAAAAAGCCACCCTTTCCGGTTTCCGTAAAGGCAAGGCTCCGATGCAGATGGTTAAAAAAATGTATCGCAATGCCATGCAGGATGAGGTTATGCGTCGTCTGTACGAGCAAACCCTTTTCCCGGCACTGGATGAGCATAAGCTTGAGCCGGTAGATGCCCCGATGATCGATGATATTGCCATGGTAGAGGAGGGGACCCCCTTCAAATATTCTGCGCTGATCGAGATTATGCCGCAGATTCTGCTTGGTGAATACAAAGGCCTACAGGTCAAAAGAGAACGCTATATTGCTGATGAAAAAGCTGTTGAGGGCGAAATCGAGCGGATGCGTGAAAACATGGCACAACTGGCACCGGTTGAAGAGGGTGCCGTTGAAAAGGGGATGGTTCTGACCGTTGACTTCTCCTTTGCGGTACCTGGTTACCCGGAAGAAGAGACCGGCGGCTAGGATGCCTCAGTAGAAGTTGGCAACGGTCGTCTGCTGCCAGGACTTGAAGAGGGGCTGTTGGGGATGTCGCTGGGTGAAACCAAAGACATCACCGTGACCATGCCTGATGATAATCCTAATAAAGAGCTTGCTGGTAAGCCGGGAGTTTTTACGGTTACCCTGAAAGAGATCAAGAAAAAAGAACTGCCCGAGCTGGATGACGAATTTGCCCAGCAGTTTGGTGATTTTGAGACCATCGCTGATATGCGGATTAAGCTGGCAGAAATGCGCGAACAACAGGAGCTTGAGCGGATCAAAACTGATCTCAAGACCCGTGTTATTGATGCACTGATTGAGAAAAATCCGCTTGAAGTCCCTGATTCAATGGTTCGTCGTCAGACTGACTTTATGCTGGAAAACCTCAAGAATCGCTTGAAGAGTCAGAACATGTCCATAGAGCAAATGGGGCTTGATGAAAACGGTTTCAGGCAGCGTTTTTGGGGCGAGGCTGCGCAAAAGGTAAAAGGCGGTCTGCTGGTTATGGCCCTGGTTGAAAAAGAGAATATTGCTGTTGAAGACGCGGACCTTGAGGCTCGTTATACCCAGATTGCAGCAGGTAATGAAGATATGCTCGGTCGCATCAAAGAATTCTACGCCTCCCAGGCAAATGCACGCAACTCAATGGTCGCAGAGATCAAGGAAGACAAGGCCATCGCCTTCCTACTTGAAAATGCAGTGGTTACTGAAGTGGATGCCGTAGAGTTAAACGCACCTGTTGCTGCAGAGTAAAGGATTTATCTCCATGTATGTACCTATGGTGGTTGAGCAAAGCGGTCGCGGTGAACGGGCCTATGATATCTATTCACGACTTCTGAAAGAGCGGATTGTCTTTCTTGGGGGTGAAATTAATGATCCGGTCGCTGATCTGATCATTGCTCAGCTACTGTTTCTTGAGGCAGAAGATCCGGACAAGGATATCCATCTCTATATCAACTCACCTGGCGGTGTGGTTACTGCAGGTATGGCAATCTTTGATACCATGAACTACATCAAGGCCCCGGTTTCAACCATCTGTATCGGCCAGGCTGCTTCCATGGGGGCGGTACTATTGACCGCTGGAGAGAAGGGGAAACGTTTTGCGCTGCCCCATGCTCGCATTATGATTCACCAACCGTCTGGCGGTTCACGCGGTCAGGCCACTGATATCATGATCCAGGCCGAAGAAATTCTGCGTATGAAGCGGGAGTTGAACCGCTTGCTTGCTGAGCTTTCAGGACAACCGGTGGAACGCCTGGAACGGGATACGGAGCGTGATTTTTTCATGTCAGCTGAAGAGGCCCAGAATTACGGTCTGATTGATGCTGTCATGTCCCGTCGTCCAGAGGGAGGTGACTAACGTGAGTCGAAGAGACACATCCCAGCATCACCTGACCTGCTCATTTTGCGGCAAGAGTCAGGATGAAGTAAAAAAACTTATTGCCGGACCGGCAGTCTATATCTGTGATGAATGTATTGAGCTGTGCAATGACATTATTGCAGAAGAAATCCGTATGGAAGATGCTCTGGGCCCGGATGTCACCAAACTCCCCAAACCACGAGAAATTAAAGAGTTTCTTGACGAATATGTCATTGGTCAGGAAACGGCAAAGAAGGTCTTGTCGGTAGCGGTTTATAATCATTACAAGCGGATCGAACGTCCTGCAAAGCCTGGCGATGTCGAGATGCAGAAAAGCAATATCCTGATTCTGGGTCCAACTGGATCAGGCAAGACTCTGTTGGCTCAGACGCTGGCCCGGATGCTGAAAGTACCGTTTGCCATTGCTGATGCAACCAACCTGACTGAAGCTGGCTATGTTGGTGAGGATGTAGAAAACATAATCCTGAGCCTACTGCAGGCTGCTGATTATGATGTTGAACGTGCTCAAAAGGGTATCGTCTATATTGACGAGATCGACAAGATCGCTCGAAAAGCTGAATCACCCTCACTGACCCGTGATGTTTCAGGCGAAGGTGTACAGCAGGCGCTGCTGAAGATCATTGAAGGCACGGTAGCCAGCATTCCTCCTAAGGGTGGCCGTAAGCATCCCCA
>NZ_JAOTRZ010000053.1 GCF_030247655.1 Trichlorobacter sp.
TGCCATGGGTGGCCATATTATGTTCAACGTTTTCCACCACAATGATCGCATCATCCACCACCAGACCGATGGCCAGGATCATGCCGAACAGGGTCAGCATGTTGGTGGAGAACCCCAGGGCCAGAACCCCCATGTAGGTACCGATAATGGCAATCGGCACCGCCAGGATCGGGATAAAAGTGGCCCGGAAACTCTGCAGAAACAGAAACACCACCAGTACCACCAGCACCACCGCTTCAAAAAAGGTATGTACCACCTTCTCAATGGAGGCAGCGGTAAACTCGCTGGTATCCAGCACCACCTTGTAATCCATCCCCTGGGGAAAGCTCCTTTTTAGTCCTGCCAGCAGGTTGTTGATCTGTTTGGAGGTCTCAATGGCATTGGCGCCGGGCTGCTGGTAGACCACAATCGCTACTGATTTCTTGCCATTGACCTTGGTGGTGACCGAATAATCCTTGCCCCCCAGTTCTGCACGGGCAACATCCTTCAGCCGTACCAGCGCAGTTTCTGAAGAGGCGGCGCGGATAATGATATTCTCAAACTCAGCCGGGTCAGACAACATTCCCTTGGTGGTAACCACAAAGGTCTGCTGGGTTCCCTTGGGTGACGGAGACTGCCCGATGGAGCCGACACCAAAGGCCTTGTTCTGCTGCTGGATGGCGGTGGCAATATCCTGGGCAGTCAGTCCCAGTTGGGCCAGACGATCAGGCTTGAGCCAGATCCGCATCGCTACATCCGGCAGAGGAAACATGGAAGAAAGGTTGGCGCCGGGAATCCGCTTGATGGCATCCAGGATATACAGGTTGGCATAATTGCCCAGATAGACCGGATCGTAGCGGTCATCGGGGGAATAGACACTGATCACCATCATAAAGGATTGGGAGCGTTTCTGGACTGACACCCCCTGCTGGCTGACTACATCCGGCAATAGCGCAGATGCCTGGCTGACCCGGTTCTGCACGTTAACCTGGGCCATGTCAGGGTCGGTGCCCGGCTCAAAGGTAACCGTCAGACTCATGTTGCCGGAGGAAGCACTGGTGGAAGACATATAGCTCATGCCATCCACGCCGTTTACCTGCTGTTCAATCGGCGCAGCAACCGTATTGGCGATTACCTCGGCAGTGGCACCGGGATAAAAGGCTGAGACCTGCACCGTAGGAGGGGCAATATTGGGATACTGGGCAATCGGTGTCACCTTGAGGGCAACCAGCCCCCCCAGGGTGATAATGATGGCAATTACCGCCGCAAAGACAGGGCGATCAATAAAAAAACTTCCCATGATCTCCCCCTAGTTGGCTGCTGCCGGTTGGGCTTGCTTCTTCAACTCTTCAGACGTAACCAGCTTAACCGGTGCGCCGGGGGCCAGCTTCATAAAACCATCCACAATCACCCTGTCACCAGCCTTAAGCCCCTGGGTAATGATCCAGTCCTGCTCAAGCCATTCACCCACCAGCACCGGCCTGGCCTCCGCCAGCCCCTTGTCATTGGCCACAAAGACCACATGACCGTTACTGGTCTGCTGCACAGCCCGTTGGGGGACCACCAGGGCATTGGGACGGGTTGCACCTTTCAGGTAGGCCTTGACAAACATGCCGGGCCGCAAGACCCCTTTGGAATTCGGGATCTCGGCCCGCACCAGATAGGTACCGGTATCTTTATTAAAGGAAGGATCAGCAAAGTTGACCACACCTGCCTGGGGATAGCGTCTACCATCGGATAGCTCGATATCAACGGTAAAGCGATTATCCTTTGGTCGAGCAATTTCCCCTTTTTCAACTGACTGGCGCATCTTGGCCTGCTCGTTCTGGGAGACACTGAAATCCACCCAGGCCGGATCCAGCTTGGCAACGTAGGTCAGCTTGGCAGAACTGCTGCCTGCAGCGATGTAGCTTCCTTCCCGCATCAATGCCTGACCAGCCACACCACTGACCGGTGAGGTGATGCTGGTATAGCTTAAATCCAGCAGCGCCTTGTCAAGGTTCGCCTGATCCTGCTGCAGACCGGCCTCAGCGGTCTTATAGTTGCCGATGGCATTGTCCAGATCGCTCTTGCTGGCGGCATTCTGATCAGCCAACGGCTTGATCCGGTCAAGACTGGCCTTTGCGGTAAACAGCTGGGATTTACGGATATCAACCGCTGCCCTGGCCGCATTCACCGCTGCCACAAACGGCTTTTTATCAAGCACAAACAGCACCTGCCCCTGTTTAACCGGCTCCCCTTCCTGATAGCTGATCTTTTCAAGAAAACCGTTCACCCTGGCCATCACATCAACCTGGTGAGAACTTTGAATCTGGGCCACAAAGGGGAATATCGCCGGCACTGTTTTGGGCTGAATCGTTACGGCAACCACCTCGGTCACCGGCAACGGGGCCTTGTGCTGCTCTTTTTTACTGCAGCCGATACAAAAAACCAGCAGAGATGAAAGAGCGACAGAGATGAGCCTGACATGGGAAGTACTGGACCGAAAAGGCAGGTGTAACATACGAGAACCTCAATTCAGCAAGAGATTTGATACACACAGATAAAGATTTAAGTACCATACAATTTCAGAACTGCAAGGTTATGCATTCATTTATCTACCAGCTTGGCCTTGACGTTCCGCTCCTGCTATGCTATTGAGCAAACCCTAGAAATTCAATGGGTTACAAAAAATATAATTGCCGCAATCAAAACAAAGTTCGACTAAACAAAAAATAAAGAGGTAGCACCATGTCCCAAGCCATTACCAAGCCGATCGGCGCCATGCTGGATGAGATTGCAGCACGTTTCCCTGACAATGATGCCCTGGTCTATCCTGAACGTGGGCTGCGTTATTCCTACAAACAGTTTAACGAGATCTGCCGCCAGGTGGCCAAAGGCCTGCTGAAACTGGGTATCAAGAAGGGGGACCATGTCTCGATCTGGGCCTATAACGTGCCGGAATGGGCAATCCTGCAGTTTGCCACCCCCAAGATCGGCGCGGTGCTGGTTACCGTTAACACTGCCTACAAATCATCGGAACTTGAATATGTTTTAAATCAGTCCGACTCCACCACCCTGTTCATGGTCAAGTCGTTCAAGGACACCGACTACGTCAAGACCCTGGCCGATGTGGTGCCCTCCATCCATGATTCTGAACCGGGCCAGCTGAAGCACGAGAAACTGCCGTTCCTGAAAAATGTCATCTTCATTGGTGACGAGACCCCAGCCGGCATGCTGAACTTTGAACGGATCATAGAGCTGGGCAAAGATGTTTCTGACGAAGAGTTAGCAGCGGTTGAGGCCACCCTGGACTGCCACGACACCATCAACATGCAGTACACCTCCGGCACCACCGGTTTCCCCAAAGGGGTAATGCTGACCCACCACAACCTGACCAACAACGGCTTCCAGATCGGCGAATGCATGAAGTTCACCGATCAGGACCGGCTCTGCATCCCGGTACCGTTTTTCCACTGCTTTGGCTGCGTACTGGGCACCATGGTCTGCGTCACCCACGGCTCTGCCATGATACCGGTTGAGATCTTTGATCCGCTCAAGGTGCTGCAGACGATTGAGGCTGAAAAATGTACGGCGGTGCATGGCGTACCGACCATGTTCATTGCCGAACTTGAGCACCCGGAGTTCTCAAAATTTGATCTTTCCAGCATGCGTACCGGGATCATGGCCGGATCGGTCTGCCCGATTGAGGTCATGAAACGGGCGGTACGGGACATGCACCTGACCGAAATCACCAGCGTCTACGGCCAAACTGAATCATCTCCCGGTATTACTCAGACCCGTACTGAAGATGCGATTGAACTGCGGGTCTCCACCGTTGGACGGGCCCTTCCCGGCGCTGAAGTCAAGATCGTTGACATTGAAACCGGCACCACCCTGCCGCCGGGCAAACAGGGTGAGCTTTGCGCCCGTGGCTACATGGTCATGAAAGGCTACTACAAGATGCCGGAAGAGACCGCCAAGGTAATAGATGCCGACAACTGGCTGCATACCGGTGATCTGGCCATTATGGATGAGAACGGCTACTGCAAAATCACCGGCCGAATCAAGCAGATGATCATCCGGGGCGGCGAAAACATCTATCCCAAAGAGATTGAAGAGTTCCTCTACACCCACCCAAAGATCTCCGATGTCCAGATTTACGGAGTGCCGGACAAGAAGTACGGTGAGCAGGTTATGGCGGCGGTGATCCTGAAAAAAAGGATGGAGATGACCGAGGACGAGGTGCGGGATTTCTGCCGGGGCAAGATCGCCAACTACAAGGTACCGAAGTATGTCAAATTTGTAGAGGGCTACCCGATGACCGCCAGCGGCAAAATTCAGAAGTTTAAACTGCGGGAGATGGCGATCAAGGAACTGCACCTGGAAGAATCAGAATAGCCAGCAGAACCGGATTAAGCACAAAAACAGCAGCGGCGGGGAGTGATCCCCGCCGTTTTTTGTTACAGTTTCTTCCACCAGCCTAGCCCCCCACCTGCACAGCCTCACCTTACATCAATATAATTATCTGTTTTTATTACTAAACACCCACTTTACAAGCAAGCTGCAGACACTTCCAGCCACAAGGCTTTGTAGTGGTTTTCCACGACATTTTTTTTGAAAAAAATAATGTATGATGCCGCCCAAACTGAGTAATGGGCCGCCAAAGAACGCAAGGGGCGCAGAGGAAAAACGGAAAAGGCAGTTGCGCACGGAGACGTAAAAGCACTGTGTAAGCAAGCGTAACTGCCGTTTTTGGGCAAAGGGAATATACAATGAAAAACAAACTTCAAATCAAATCCATTTTCCTGTTGGTACTGTTCATCTGCCTGCTGGCACCGCTACAAGCGGCATGGGCTGATTCCGCCACCGTCACCATCGGCACGGTGGCATCCAGCAACGGCAGCTGGTCCGGCGCCACACCGGATGTCTGGACGCCGGGCGCCAGCGGTGTTTCCACCGTGGCAGTAAGCGAGATCACAGACCGTCTGGCAAACAACGGGGTAATCATCGGTTCAGCCAGCAGCATAACCGTGGCAACCCCCATCAGCTGGAGCAGCAGCAATCCACTGACCCTCAACGCCGGAACCGACATCAGCATTACTGCCGCCATCAACGGTACCAGCGGTGCTCTTACCCTTGCTGCCAATACCATCATCAGTGCGTTAGATCAGGTCAACATCAATATTTTTACCCTTTCCAGCGGCAGCTGGAGCCAGATAGGCAGCCTGCCCGACTTCAGCGCCACCGACTTCCGCATTTCCGGCGGCAGCTTTATCCGGGCATCAGGCGGTGATGGCAGCAGCAACAATCCCTACCAGATTACCGATATCTACGGCCTGCAGGGGATCGGCTCCTCCGCCGACATGCTGACCAAGAGCTACCAACTGGCCAATGATATCAGTGCATCCGGCACCGCCACCTGGGACAGCGGTAAGGGCTTCAAGCCGATCGGCACCAGCAGTCTCAACGGTTCCAGTGCCCCCGACCCCGCCAACACCGTGGCCTTCACCGGCAATTTTTACGGCCAGAACCACGTCATCGACGGCCTGACCATCAACCGCAGCAGCCAGAACTTTGTCGGCCTGTTCGGCTATGTTGGCAGCGGTCCCAGCTTCAGCAACCTGGGGCTGACCAACCTCAACGTCACCGGAGGCAACTATTACACCGGCGGCCTGGCCGGTTACAGCTACGCCCCGCTCTCCAACGTCTATGCCAGCGGAACCGTCACCGGCAGCGGCGTCAACGGCAGCTGGTATGTCGGCGGCCTGCTGGGCTACAACAACGGCGGCAGCATTGACAACAGCCACTTCACCGGCGCCGTAGCGGCCAGCGTCGGCTATGTCTACCACTACTACGGAGGGCTGGCAGGCTACAGCACCGGCGCCATCAGCAACAGCTACGCCGAAGTCTCCCTGAGCGCCGACAGCTACACCAATATGAGCGTCAACTACTTCGGCGGCCTGGCAGGCTATCAGGAGGGTAACATCACCGACAGCCACACCACCATCACCATGAACAGTTTCACAACCCTGGGCACCGATGTGGGGACAAGCAATCTTGGCGGGCTGGCCGGCGGTATGAAGAATGGCGCCATCAGCAACTGCTTTGTCGAAGGCAACATTCAACTTTTCAAGACCCATACCAACGACAATGCCCATTTCACCGGCGGGCTGGTGGGCTACAGTACCTACAGTATCAGCATCAGCAACAGCCATTTCAGCGGCACCCTCCTTGGCAGCGATAATATCGGCGGGCTGATCGGCTACAGCAGCGTAAGCAGCGCCACAGTAAGCATCAGCAACAGCTACAGCACCGGCGCCATTACAAGTCGGTTGGGGAGCGTCGGCGGGTTGATCGGGGGGTTGTCCGGTTTCGGCACCGGCACCGGCGCCATCAGCAACAGCTACAGCACCGCCACCATCAGCAGCGGCGGCGGCTATACCGGCGGTCTGGTGGGTAAGGGCGATGGCCTGAGCATCAGCGACAGCCGCTACCCTCTCCCCATCAGCGGCGGCGTCTATACCGGCGGGCTGGCAGGCTACCTCACCGGCAGCATCAGCAATAGCTACGCCGAAGGGGCCGTGACCGGCGGCAGCCATACTGGCGGGCTGGTCGGTTACATCACTGGCGCCGTGACCAACAGCTACCACATCGGCGATGTCACCTCCACCGGCAGTACCTACGTGGGGGGCCTGATCGGCTATACCACCGCCAATGTCAGTGGCCTCTACGCCACTGGCAAGGTCACTGCCAGCAATGCCAATTACGTGGGCGGCCTGATCGGCTATACCAGTGCCAATGTGAGCAACAGCTACGTCACCGGGGATGTAACCGGCTACAGCTCCTACGTTGGCGGGCTGGTCGGCATACTGAGCGGGACCGACATCAGCATCAGCGACAGCCATGCCACCGGCACAGTCATTGGCTCCTACATCGTGAACCTCCCCTCTGTGGGCGACGTCTACGGCTCCTCGCTTGTGGGCGGGCTGGTCGGGCAACTCAACGGAGATAACACCAACATCACCAACAGCTACGCCACCGGCAATGTCACCGGCGGCACCATGGTGGGTGGCCTGGTCGGGGGAACCGATTATGACGCGGATGCCCTCAACCATCAGCACACCATCAGCTACAGCTACGCCACCGGTGATGTAACGGCAACGTACAGGGTAGTCAACATATCGCAATCCGGGATTGCCGGCGGCCTGGTCGGCCAGGCGGACGGCCTGGTCATCACCAACAGCTATGCCACCGGCAATGTCAGCGGCCGATATGCTGGCGGTCTGGTGGGATGGGAATTCGGTTATTACTACTACAGTGAAGGTGATACGGGCTACGATGGTTTCGGACGGATCGTCAACAGCTACGCCACCGGCAGTGTCACCGGCAGCAGCTATTACTACTACTCCTCCGGCGGCACACTATCCCTCTATAGCCCTACCGGAGGTCTGCTGGGGTTTAACCAGAGCGGCGTCAACATCATCAACAGCTACGCCATTGGTGCGGTAAGCTCAACCGACACGACTAACGTCGGCGGGCTGTCGGGAGACACCGGTTGGGGCGGCGGTACAATCAGCAACAGCTTCTGGAACACGGAAACCACCGGCCAGAGTAGTGCCGTAGGCGGCACCTACACCCTCGACAACGTCACCGGTCTCACCACCGCCCAGATGAAGGCCGCCAGCCACTTCAGCAGCGCGAGCTGGAGCATCAGCAGTACAGGCGGTTCTTCTACAATCTGGCGCATCTATGAAGATAAGACCTATCCGCTGCTGCGCTCCTTTCTGACCCCCATGAGCGTAACAGCCAACAATGCAGCCAAAAACTATGACAGCACCCCCTACAGCGGCGGCAATGGGGTGCTGTTTGCACCGGCCGGGTATAATGCAGCCAGGGTGTTGGGTTCTCTGAGCTATGCCGGTAGCTCTCAGGGAGCAACGGCCATAGGCAGTTATACCATTATACCGGACGGCCTGTATTCAGACCAGTTGGGCTATGACATTTCTTTTATCAGTGGTGTCCTGAACATTAACGGTTACTGGCTTACCCTTGGTATCAGCGGTAGCGGTACAGTAAACAGTTCAAACGGTAGCGGACTTAGCTATGCCTGTAATACCGCAACCTGTGCGGCTGTTCCGTTTGGCAGTGGCGATACCGTTACCCTGACTGCCACCGGTTCAAACTCCAGCTTCAGCAGTTGGAACGGGGATTACGTCAGCATCAGCAATCCCGGTAGCGTCACCATGAACGCAAACAAGGCGGTAACTGCCACATTCATACCTGATCCGGCCACGGTAAAAATTGATGGTGACAGCACCCCGTACTACAGCATCAACAGCGCCCTGGCAGCACCAACACAGGATGCAACCATCAGGGCTACGGCTATTGGTTTTGCAGAGAACGTTATCCTGCAGAACAGCCACACCCTGGCCCTGAAGGGTGGCTACAGTGACAGCACTTTCAGCAGCCAGACCGGCTACAGCACCATTAACGGGACGCTGACCATCAGCAGCGGTACCCTGGTTGTGGATCGGGTAGTGGTGGGGCCGTAGGGCAGAACAATGGGCCGCCAAAGAACACATAGATCACAAAGAATGACTGCCTGCCAGGACAGATGCCGGTAGTTTCAGAGCGACCTTTAACAGCTTCGTTTTTCTTTTGTTTCTTTGTGTTCTTTGGCGGCAAACAAAGGTTTTGGGTTGCTGCCTCTGTTGCTCCGCTGCCCCGTGTTTTGGGAGCCGCCATGTTAAAAATAAAAACGCAGTTGCATCCGGGGAAGTGCCCGGTATGATGACATTCGTTACTAGAACTTGAACCAGAGGCAATGACCGATGATCTCCGGTGTAGCTGCGTATCTCCAAATACTCCGTAAATTCGGCATCTATCGAGCTGTTGCCGCCTGCATCACGGGCTGTATCCTCTCTTTGCTGTGCCATGCCACCCCGGCCTTGGCTGTATCTCCCCTTTTCATCGGCAATGCCGACAGCTATCCGCTGGGTAAAACAACGCTGGAGATGCTGGCCGACCCTGCTCACCGCCTGACCATTGCCGATGTCAGCTCCCCCGCCTATGCCAACCGCTTCAAGCCGGTACCTGCCGATACTCCCAACTTCGGCATAAGCAGTGCCGCCTACTGGTTCCGTTTCAGCATTGATTTTGGTACACGCGGTGCTGAAAACTGGTTACTGTTGCTGGATCAGCCGCTTATGGATTACGCTGACCTGTACCTTGTCCGTCCCGATGGCACGTTCCTGGTGCAGCAGTCCGGCGACATGCGTCCCCTGGACAGCCGTACAATCGCCAAGCGAAACATCCTGTTCAGATTGTCTTCCGATGCCGGAAAAACAACCTGGTACCTGCGGGCACAGATCAACGGACGTGCCCAGTTTCCCCTGTCGGTCTGTAGCAGTGAGGCGTTACACGACAACGAAAACATCCAGAACTCCATCTACGCCGGATTTACCGGCTTTGCACTGACCATTGCCGTCATCAGCCTGTCACTCTATCTGTTTATCCGGGAAAAGAGCTTTGTCTATTATGCCTTCTACATCCTGGGAACCGCCGTTTACCATCTGGCCCTTGCCGGTTACCTCTACCGTATTGTTGTACCTGAGTATCCCCGCATCCACGATTATCTGGCTACACTGGTCTGCTTTCTGCCCCTGCTGGGCGCCACCTTTTTTATCCGGGAATTCCTGATAACTCCACAGAACGCGCCGTTTATGGACCGCCTGCTTCGCGGCTGGGTCTGGACAAATCTTATCCTGCCGCCATTGATCTTCGTTATTCCTGCAGCCCCTTTCAAGTCCCTGTTGATGCTTGACGCCATGCTGATCGTGCTGTTCCTGCTTGCCGCCTCAGCCGAGGCGGTCCGTAACGGCTATCCACCAGCCAAGTACCTGCTGGCATCACGGGTACTGCACGAAATAGCGGTGCTGCTGCTCCTGCTGATGAATTTCAACCTGATCCCGTATTCGCTGCATTACGAGACCGCCTTGCTGATTACCCCGCTGCTGGACGGCATCCTGATCGCCTTTGCCCAGGGAGAGCGTTTCAAGCTGTTGAGCAACCGGATCGGCAACCTGGTGACCGATCTGCAGTTGCAGGTAGCGGAACGGACCGCCGCCCATGGGGCATTACAGGAGCAGATGGAAAAACGCGAACGGCTGGAGCAGGAGATCGAGCGGGTCAGCCGGGAGGAACGCCGTCGGATCAGCCATGAGCTGCACGACGGACTCTGTCAGCAGTTAACTGGTGCCCGACTCCGCTTTGCCGCCCTTGAAGACCGGCTTGTCGAAGCCGGGCTACAGCCAGAAGCCCAACCGCTTGGCACCCTGTTGCAGGATTCCGTTGATCATGCCTACGCCCTTTCACGCAGGCTTTGGACCTCTGACCGGAATGGCAGTGAAGGGGTGATTGATCTGGAGCAGCTGGTCCGGCAGGTTTCCAGCCAGAGCAGCGTTCCGATTCAACTGGAACTTACCCAGAACTGCCCGACATGTTCCGCTGTCAGCATGCTGCATGTCCAGCAGATCGCCCGTGAAGCGCTGGTAAACGCAATCAAGCACTCTGGAGCCACCAGGATTACTGTTGCGTTACACTGCACGCCAGATGCAGGAATCAGGCTTGAAGTACACGACAACGGCTGCGGCATCACCACACCAAAGGGAACCGGCGGCGGTCTGGGAATCGGCATGATGGAGTACCGCGCAGCTCAGATCAACGCACGCTTTGAGATAACGGATACGGCGGATGGTGGAACGGCTGTCCTCTGCACCGCACCCTGCACCGTTGTTTCGGATAGAGGAGTACACGATGTTTGATACGAAGCCGCTTCAAGGGGTACGGGTTTTTCTGGTGGATGATCACCCGGCAGTGCGGGAGGGGTTGTCATTGCTGTTAAGCAGTAAAGGGCTGCTGGTCTGCGGTGAGGCGGACCGGGGCGCTGATGCCCTGTCACGGCTTGCCGCCGTGGCTGTTGATGTGGTGTTGGTAGACCTCTCGCTGGGTGAAGAAAGCGGTATTGACCTGATTACCGCACTACGGGAAAGCGGCGTCAAGACCCTTGTCTACTCAATGCACGATGATCGGGAACGGGTTGAGGCGGCCCTGGCTGCCGGGGCAAACAGCTATGTCACCAAGCGCGAAATGGCGACAACCCTGTTGGAGGCGATCAGCTCTGTCCTGGCGGAAACCTGTTACCTGAGTCCCGTTGCCGCCGAGGCGCTCCAGCAGGGCATTGAGCCGGATACACATCGACACGCCATGACACTGCTGTCGGAACGGGAGCAGAAACTGTTCTGCAAGATGGGGGAAGGCTACTCCACCTCTGATCTGGCAAGGCACTTCGCCATCTCCACCAGCACCGTGGAGACCTACTACGCACGGATTCTGGATAAATTAAAGTTGTCACGGACCAAGGAGCTGCGGCTAATGGCGATCCGGTTTATGAAGGGCGAGTAATTTCGCTCCCTACCCACTACACTCCTGTTAGCCTCTCCCTCTTGTAGTGGTTTTCCACGACATTTTTTTAACAAAAACAATGTATGATCCCGCCCAAACTGAATGGTGGACCCTAAAAGCACACTTAGAAACGGCGGTTAGCACCCCTTCCCCCTAAAACAGGAGGGGACTTAAAATCAACCCGGTGCAAAAAACTAACCGGTCACAACTGCTTGCACTATTGAATTAACCGTTTGCATAGGAGGACTCTTTATGAATGCATTAAAGACTATCAGCACCTTCGCGTTGGCAATATTTGCCATGTTGTTCGTTCCGCTGGTGACGATGGCTGCGGTTCCTGTCCTGACAACGCCAACGACGGGCAATCTGGGCGCCAATCAAGTGACGCTGACGCTACAAGCGAGCCAATCCGGTACCGGCTATTTCACCCTGCTTCCCGGCAGCGACGCCGCCTGCGGTACGGGAACACAGGTGAAGAACGGGCAGAACAGCAGCGGCACCATTGCCTATCGCCACGGCTCACTGCCGCTTACCGCCAACTCAGCCGGTAGGTACACCGTGCGTAACCTGCTTCAAAGTTCGGATTACACCGTCTGCTTCACTGCCGACGATGGTACGAACCTTCAAGAAACCCCTGCCACAGCCGGTTTCACCACAGCTGCCGCAATCAATCTATCCACCAGTGCCTGGACCAGCGTGGGGAGCAACGGAGTCTCAGAATACACAAGCTCTGGCCCCTCGCTCTCCTTTGCCCCGGACGGCACACCGTATGTGGCGTATAGCAATTTGAGCACCACCCATATGGTCGCGGTCAAGAAATACGACGACGCAGTATGGGTGGACGTGGGAAACGCCGGATTTTCTGCAGGCGCAGCCAATCACCTCTCACTCTCCTTTGCCCCGGACGGCACACCCTATGTGGCGTACCAGGATTCAGGTAACGACGACAAGGCCACAGTAAAAAAATACAACGGCACATCGTGGGTGGACGTAGGAAGCGCCGGGTTCTCTGTTGGTGAAGCCAATTTTACCTCACTCTCCTTTGCCCCGGACGGCACACCCTATGTGGCGTACGAAGATTCCAGTAACGCCTGGAAAGCTACAGTAAAAAAATACAACGGCACAGCATGGGTGGTTGTGGGGAGCCCCGGGTTCTCTACAGGCCCAGCCGAATTCATCTCGTTCTCCGTTGCCCCGGACGGCACACCGTATGTGGCGTACATAGATTGGAGTATCGGCTTCGGCCCCACGGTAAAAAAATACGACGGCGAAGCGTGGGTGAACGTGGGAAGCGACGGTGTCTCTGAAGACATGAACCTTTACACCTCGCTCTCCTTTGCCCCGGACGGCACTCCGTATGTGGCGTACCAGGATTGGGGTAACAACGGCGGGACTACGGTAAAGAAATACGAAGGCGCAGCGTGGGTGGGCGTAGGAAGCGCCGGATTCTCTGCTGGTGAAGCCGATTTCACCTCACTCTCCTTTGCCCCGAACGGCACTCCGTATGTGGCGTATAGGAATTACGACAACAAGAAGGCAACAGTAAAGAAATACAACGGCGTAGCGTGGACAGATGTTGCGAGTGCCGAGGTATCTGCAGCCGAAATCAATAACATTTCTATCTCTTTTGCCCCGGACGGCACACCCTATGTGGCGTTCGAGGAAGACCCAATCATCAGGAATACCGTGGTGATGAAACTTACCCCGGTCTATACCGTCACCTACGATGGTAATGGAGGCACAGTCGGCTCAGTTCCGCTTGACAGCAACACGTACGTGCAAGGGGCTGCGGTCACAGTATTGAGTAATAGCGGCACCCTTATGAAAACAGGCTATATCTTTGAGGGGTGGAACACAGTGAGTGACGGCAGCGGCACGAGCTATGCCGCGTCAGGCAGTGTGACATTCACGATGGGCTCAGCCGATGTGACGCTCTATGCCCAATGGACGCCGGTGCCCGCCACCCTCACCGTCACCATCTCTGGTACCGGTAGCGTAACCAGCCAGAACCAGCTTGGCACCAACTACACCTGCAATAGCGGCAGTTGTGCGCCGGCAACCTTTAACCTGGGCGATACCGTTACCCTGACCGCCACCGGTTCAAACTCCATCTTCAACGGCTGGAGCGGCGCCATTACCAGCAGTGTTAATCCATACACAACACTGCTCATGGATGCAAACAAGGCCGTAACCGCCAGCTTTACGCCAGCCCCTGCCACGGTGAAGATTGATGGAAGCGATACTGTGTACTACAGTATCAATGCAGCCCTGGTCGCATCGGCGCTGGACGCTGTTATCCGTGCCAAAGAGACAAGCTTCTCTGAGAACGTGATAATGGAGAACAGTCACATCCTGATCTTGAAGGGTGGCTACAGTGATGCCAACTTCAGCAGCCAGACCGGTTACAGTACCATTAACGGGACGCTGACTATCAAGGCAGGTAAATTGATTGTGGATCGAGTAGTGGTGGGACCGTAAGGGAGAATAATTGGCCGCAAAAGAACACATAGAGCACAAAGAATTACTACCTGTCAGGACAGATACAGGCAGTTTCAAGGAAACCTTTAACAGCTCGTTTTTCTTTTGTTCCTTGTGTTCTTTTGCGGCAAACAAACGTTTTTGGTTGTTGCCTTTGTTGCTCCGTTGCTCTCTGTTTCGTGAACAGCCCTGTTAAGGATTACAGCTTTTTCCACCAGATCAGCTTCCCCAATGCACCGCCAAAACAGGCCAGTGACAGCCATAACGCCGCTGGATGGGGCATCCCCCGCAGGTAAAAAGCCAGCGCCACCAGCACCCCTATCCAGGTCATCTGTTGTATCCACTGCTGTGCCGGACGCAGCAGCGCACGGCGATCCTCCTCAGCCAGATGGACGGTCAGATCCCCCTGTTGCAGGGTATCCACCAGGTGGCGGGCCTTGACCAGGGTCAGAGGCAATTGGGCCAGCTCATGGGTCACGACCCCCAGAAGACTGTCCCGCTCCCCCAGGGCACGGGTCAGGTTGGCCCTGAGTACCGGCAGTACATCTTTGATGCCGTTGTAGTTCTCAATGTAGCTGGTACCCAGCCCCTCAATAATCGAGCTGGCACGCATGACATAGATGATCTCCTGGGGCAGCTTGAAAGGATATTCCTTGAGGGTATCCATGATGCCAAAGGCCAGTTCCTGCATGCTGGAGGCGCTGAGCTGATCGTTGTCAAAGATGCGGAAGATCTCTTCAGCCAGCCCGGTCAGTTCATCCTGGGGCGCACTGTCGGTAATAATCCCCAGTTTGCGGGTGGCCTGCGCCAACAGCTCAAAATCCCGCTCATAGGCAGCCTTGACCGTGTTGATCATGGCCAGGCGGGTGGCATTGGGAATACGACTGACCATCCCGAAGTCAAGCAGTACCAACTCCCCCTGCTCGGTTACCAGCAGGTTACCGGGGTGGGGATCGGCATGGAAGAAACCTTTGACCAGCATCTGCTCGGTGTAGAACAGCACCAGTTTTTCCATCAGGCCAGCAAAAGAGACCTGCAAACAGGATAGACCTGCACGGTCATCAAAACGATACCCCTCTTCAAAGCTCATCACCAGTGCATCATGGGAGCAGAACTGCGGATAGGGAACCGGCATGCGGATTCCGGAGTTTGGGTAGGCCTGACGGAACCGTTCCAGGTTGGACAGCTCCACCTGCATGTCAACTTCCTGTAGGATGGTTTTACGGAAGGCGGCCAGAACAGCTTCAATGGAGTTACGGGTGTATTCAGCAAACAGCGGATGCAGTAAGTCCAGAAACCAGCCCAGCAGACGAATATCCTCCCGCACCACCCGTTCAATCCGGTTGCGACGCAGCTTGACCGCTACCTGACGGCCATCCTGCAACACGGCACGATGGACCTGGCCGATGGAGGCGCAGGCCAGCGGCTGTACTTCAAAGCTGCTAAAGCTGGCACCGTCACCAAAAGCTCGATCAAAGACCTGTTGCAAATCAGCCGGAGGCATTGCTGGCAGCTGGTCATGCAGTTGCCGCAACGCCTCCAGGTAGCTGCTGTCAAAAAAATCAGCTCTGGTGGCCAGTACTTGGGCCAGCTTGATGAAGCTGGCCCCCAGCCCCTCTATGGCAGAGACCAGCGGCACTGGTTCAAGCGGATGTATCCCCAGCCAACTGGGCCGCTTGCGGATCAGCAGAAAAACGGTCAGTAGCACCCGGAAGACGGAGTAAATCCGGGCCGGATGATACAGACGGATGAGTAAGGGAAGTGGTGTCACCGGCTACTGCTGCCCCTGACGCTGTTTTGCCAGCTCCTCCCGCAGGGCATCCAGATCAGCCTTGGTGGCCAGCCCCAGTTCATCCATCGCCTCTTTAAGCAGCGCCTTCACCTCATCCTTCAGCCTACCGCGTTCTTCGCTGCCTTTGGCTACGGCCTGGTCAAAAAACTCGCGGGCTTTCTGCTCGTTTTCCTCACGCAGCCCTTTGGCTGATTCACCGGCCTGCTCCAGCTTTTCCTTGGCCATTAATGCGCTGCCCAGCCCGAAGTAAAACAGTTGCTCCAGTTTCTCTTTCATGGTCGTTCCCCCTTTTAGCTACTGGTTAATTCAGCCAACACGGCCTCGTGTGCTGCCACCGAGGCATCGAGCCCGGCATTACCGATGGCCCCCCGCCCGGTCCAGTCATTGCCCTGCCTCACATACAGGCATTTTAGCGTCTGACGGATATATCTGACTGCTTCATGTGGGTCACGTTGTGCTCGATCAGATAGTTCAGTATACACGGAGTCAAAGGTATCGTCATAGCGTTCTTCTATGTAATCAGTCATAGACATTTCGTCAGCTCCCCTCGCGTGTATTTATCCAGCACAGCACTCCACCCTCCGCACCGGTTCTGCTGCCGGTTTGGCAAAAAGATAGCCTTGGGCCAGCTGTGCTCCATGCTGTTTGACGTAGGCCAGTTCTTCACAGGTTTCAACACCTTCTGCCAGCACCTTGATCCCGTTTTCATGGGCTATGCCGACCAGCGCCCCAAAGATGGACTGTTTGACCGGATCGTGGTCGACGTCACGGATAATTTCCATATCCACCTTGATAACATCAGCTCCCAGCGCCGCAAGAGTGGCCAGATTGGTATGGCCGCTGCCGATATCATCAAGGGCGGTGCGGAATCCTTTTTCCCGGTAAAAATCAAGTATCCTGCGCAAGTGGGGCAAGTCTTCCAC
>NZ_JAOTRZ010000341.1 GCF_030247655.1 Trichlorobacter sp.
ATGCAGGGGTGCATAGGCCTCTTTCAATGGGAAATGGGCTGCCAGATACCAGGGGGCCTCTTTCAGCTGTTTAATACTGGTAAGACCGGCAAGCCCAACGGAATTTATATTTTCCCATGTGCCTTCGCGCCCTTGCAGGGCAGCATCAATGGCCTTGTTTTTTCCAGCAGGAACCGTGGTAAGAACACGGGATGGGTCTGGATGAATGATTAACGTTCTATCTTGGTCAATAAGGTAAAAATAGCCGTTTTTACCGATTGGTGCGTCTATCAGCTTTTGCAAAAAACCATTTTTCTGCAGACTCTGCCTGCCAACCAAAACACCATGCAGCTGACTGTTCGATCTGTCTTTAATCGGCACGGCAAAGGCGATAAACGGCTGATTCCGGGATGAAGATAGTTTATACGGTGCACTTACAACTGATTTGCCACTCTTCACAACCTGCTGGTAGTATTCATGTTCATGACAATCAAGGCCGGTCCGCTCTTTGTTGAAGGGGGTTTCAGCAACAATACAACCGTGCGCAGAAAACAGAATCAATCCGGAATCAAAGAAAAGCCGGGACTCATCATGGTGATTCAGTGCATTTTGCAGATCTGAAGTTTTTGACTGATGTATCTGTTGCAGGTGGGTTGCCAGATAGTGAAGATAATTACGAGAAGCCGCCAGATTTTCATCCAACTGGTCAGCCAGACTATTTACTGCAGCAGTTTGATTAGTGGCAATGGATTGTTGTAATTCCTGGCGGGCTAAAAAATAGGTGACACCTGACAGCACCAGCAGAAAAAACATGGCGGTTAAGGAGAGCAGAATCGTTGCTTTAATGGTAATGGAAAGGTTCCTAAACCGGTTTAGCATTGGGGCAGTCCTTCCCTGCAAGATGTCTGTTAGTGTAACAGGGAATATGGTTTTGGCAATCAATGCAGCTCACTATTTATGCTTGTTGATGAACCTTTTCTGATGAGCGATCTTCCGTTGGATAAAAAAACGCCGCTGTAATCACGTGGACTAGCAGCGGCGTAAAAGCACCTGTGTATGAAACAGCCTGTTTCAGGTCTGTCTAGGTCAGCTTAAACTGCCCCATCAGGCGTTTCAACTCATCGCCAAGCTGGGAAAGACTATCTGCTGCAGAAGCGGTATCACAGGCACCCTTGGAGGTACCCTCGATAACCTCTGAAATTTTATGGATATTATTAGTTATTTCACTGGTGGTGGCAGTCTGTTCTTCTGCTGCTGTGGCAATCTGACTAACCTGCATGGTCACCGCATTTACCTGACTCAGGATCTCCTGCAGGGCTGATTCAAGTTGTGAAGCCTCAGCAGCCCCTTTTTCTGTGTCCCGAACACCATCTTCCATGGAAACAATCGCCCCCCGTGTTTCCTGCTGAATCGCCTTGATCATATCGCTGATCTCTTTGGTGGCCCGGGTGGTTCGCTCTGCCAAGGCCCGGACTTCATCGGCAACCACAGCAAAACCACGGCCCATTTCACCGGCCCGGGCAGCTTCAATGGCAGCATTCAGGGCCAGCAGGTTGGTCTGATCAGCAATATCCTCAATGGTGGCCACAATGGCACCGATCTGGTCAGAACGCTCTCCCAGAGACGAAATGGCCTGGGCATTGATCTTGGTTTTTTCTCCCCGTTCCCGGATACCCTCAACAGTATGCTTAACTACCTCAAATCCTTTTTCAGTGGTGTTGGCGGCATGTTGAGCGCTTTCGGCAGCTGCATGACAGTTGCTGGCAATATCATTACTGGTGGCTGCCATCTCTTCACTGGCCGTGGCCACAGTCATGGCCTGGGCTGACACCTCTTCTGCGCTGGTGGCCATCTGGTCTGCGGTACTGTTCAGCTCATAGGTGGCTGAGGCCAGGGTTACAGTGGTGCTGGAAGCAC
>NZ_JAOTRZ010000342.1 GCF_030247655.1 Trichlorobacter sp.
TTTCATAGCTTTTCAATACAGAGGGATGGATTTCTCCGATTGTTCCAACCGTTGTGTTACCGATCATAATACGGCAGCATTTACCTGGGTGATAAAATGGTTCCGCCTTATCAGATAACCACTTAACACCTCTAATCTGCAATAGATCAAACAGATTTTCCACAATCCCCTTTGCATCATAAAAATCTGTAGCAACCCCCTGCTGGCACCAGCTTTCCAGGTCGTTATTCCCACTGACCAAACCGGCACAGTAGACGGGCTCATGGGGCATCTCCTGATCAGGAACCGCATGATAGACACGACGCATTTCAAACAGACGCAAATCAAGACTACGAAAGCTCATGTTACGTGAAGCAGTCTCCAGAAGCCCCGGCAGCAAGGTGGTGCGCATAACGGCTTGCTCTGCTGCAAGTGGGTTGCAGAGTTTGATACCGTTACGACGTTGATCATCAGCTTTAAGGTTTATTCTATCAGCTGCATCTGCTGCAATGAAACTGAAAGATACTATTTCATGCATCCCTTCAGCCACAAAATGGTCACGCACGGAACGTTGCAAACGTTGATGCAGTGAAGGACGATCAGAAATAACCTGTGCCACTGGCATGGCTGCCACAACCTGATCAAAACCGTTCAGTCGGCAAATTTCCTCAATCAGATCGATTTCACGTTCAATATCAATCCGGTAGGAAGGAATGGAAACCTGAAAACTTCCGTTGCTAACCGGTTGGACCTGAAATTCAAGGTTACGGAACAGCTCTGCCATTCGTTCTGCGGTCAGAGACAGGCCCAACATGGCATTAGCACGCTCTGGGCGGAAAATTATTGAAGTCGGTGACTTGGGTAACGGGAAATTATCTGCCCTCCCTGTTGCAACGATTCCACCGGCAAGTTGTGCCATTAGGCTGGCAGCGCGATCCAACGCCTTGGGTACCATCTCCAAATCGGCACCGCGCTCAAAACGATGTGATGATTCAGTATGCAGGCCCAGACGCTTGCTTGTGCGCCGGATTGTTGGCGGATCAAAAAACGCACTTTCCAACAGAATGTCAGTAGTTGCATCAGTGATTTCAGAGTTTTCTCCACCCATGATACCAGCCAGGGCAACTGCCCGATTACGATCACAGATCATCAGATCGGTGGCTGCAAGGGTGCGTTCCTGCCCATCAAGGGTATTGAATTTCTCGCCCTCGCCTGCCCTGCGCACGATAATCTGCCCACCGGCCACCTGGGTATAATCAAAGGCATGCAATGGATGTCCCAGTTCAATCATCACCAGGTTAGTAATATCCACCACATTATTGATAGAACGTACACCGACCGCGTTCAAACGGTTAACCAGCCAGGCCGGAGAAGGAGCAATCTTGCAGCCAGATATAAAACGGGCCGCATAACGTGGGCAACCTGTTGCATCCTGAATAGTCACCGATACCTTACTGTCAACCGGTTCACCATACTCAGGCACAACGATTGATGGATACCGTACTCTCTTGCCTAATTTTGCCGCAATTTCACGGGCTATGCCGATCACACTGAGACAGTCAGCACGGTTAGGAGTTAAACCGATTTCAAAGACAGTATCCTTAAGACCCATTGCTTCAAAAAAAGGTGTTCCAAGCGGCAGATCCTCAGAGAGAATCATAATACCGGCACTCTCATCTGCCAGATTCAACTCCTTTTCAGAGCAGAGCATACCACAGGATTCTTCACCACGGATCTTTGAGCGCTTGATCTTAAAATCGCCCGGCAACACAGCACCAATCTGGGCCAAGGCAACCGTATCTCCCTGCTTGAAGTTCTGGGCACCACAGACAACAGAAAGCACTTCTTTCCCGTTATCTATCTTGCAAAGTGAAAGTTTATCGGCATTAGGATGCTGGTTCTTTTCAAGAACAT
>NZ_JAOTRZ010000343.1 GCF_030247655.1 Trichlorobacter sp.
GGCCTTGCGCCCCAGAAAATCAATCAGATAGCCTTCCTCAGGAAATACGGTCTGATCAACTAACAACCCCACAGTCCCATTTCTACGAATTACCGCCATCATATTCCTGAGGGCATTATCCTTGTAGATGACCGTATTGTCGTAATGCATCCGCATCCGTTCCACCATGGTGTTCAGATAGGGATTATTCTGACGACGGGCCACCACCGAGAGCGGTGCCTTAAACAGAGGTGCGTAGGCGAGGGCCATCAACTCCCAGTTACCGCAATGACCGGTCAGGAAAATGATTCCTTTTCCCATGGCACGGGCTGCATCATAATGTTCCATCCCCCGGACTTCTATCCGATCGATCAGCCCATCACCTTTACCGTGATATAAACGGCAGGTTTCCACCAGTGAACGCCCAAGATTACAAAACACCTCCCGCGCAATCCCTTCGGCGGTCGGGATAGAACAGGTCCATTCAGGTTGGGCTCGCATATGCTCAAGCACACGGCTGATATTTTCTTCTGCAATACGGCGCCGGCTACCCAATACCCGGCGCAGCATCAGACCGGTCCAGACACCGAAGCGTTCCGATAGACGTTCCGGCACCAGAGCCACCACCCAGGTAAAGCCGTAAAACACCGCCACCTGGAACATCCAGATGATCTTCTTCATGGTTGTTCCACCATGCTACATACCAATGACGCCATACGCAGGTCTGCACCGCCACCGCCAAGTCGTTCGCGCACATGGGAAAGCCGGTTTCTGATGCCGTCGTTATACAGACCATCACTTAGTATCTGCTCAATATCTGCAGCGATTTGCTCCGGCGAAGCATCATCTTGAATCAGCTCTTTCGCCACCGCCTCTCCCGCAACAATATTGCACAGGCCAATATGTTCAACCTTTACCAGCCGTTTGGCTAACTGGAAGGTGAGCGGTGCGAGTTTGTAGATAATTATCAGTGGTGTCCCCACCAGTGCGATCTCCAGAGTCACAGTCCCGGAAACTGAAATTACGGCATCGCAAGCCCGCATTAAATCATGAATCCGCTCACGGGTGACGGTTATAGGCAGGTTACAATCCACAAGCCAGGGAGCAAGATCTGCATCAGTCAGGGTTGAGGCAAGTGGAAGCGCAAACTGGATATCGGGAAAGCGCTGTTTCAACAGATGGGCTGCATCAATGATAGTAGGCAGAAGACGGCTGACTTCACTTCTACGGCTGCCGGGAAACAGCCCCACAATCAGCCTGGCTGGGTCAAGGCCAAAAGAAGTCGCAGCCTGTTCATGCGTCAGGGATACCTTAACCAGATCAGCCATGGGGTGGCCTACAAAGGAGACCGGCACACCAGCCCGCTCATAAAAAGGGGCTTCAAATGGCAGGATTACGGCCATATGATCAACCAGACGCTTGATCTTTTTGACCCGCCCCTGTCGCCAGGCCCAGATTTGGGGAGAAATATAGTAGAGCACCTTGACCCCGGCTTTTTTTGCCACCTTGGCCAGCCGCAGGTTAAATCCGGGATAGTCAATCAGGATCAGGAGGTCTGGAGGGGTTTCCAGCAGAATTTTTTTTAGCTTGAGAAAGGCTGCAGCAATCACGTTAAAATGTTTCAGCACTTCCACCAGCCCGACCACCGCCATATCAGCCGAATCCACCAGGGTTTCACAACCGGCCTCACGCATGCGAGGGCCACCGATGCCAAAGAAGGAAAAGGCAGGATCAGCCGCATGCACTGCACGCACCAATCCTGCCCCGTAGATATCACCGGAGGCTTCGCCGGCCACAATCATGACACGACGCTGCGGACTGCCTGTCATCTTACTTGATCGCCCCTCGAATTGCCTCAATCACCTGATCAACCTGTTGATTGGTCATCTCAGGATCTGTCTCTTAT
>NZ_JAOTRZ010000344.1 GCF_030247655.1 Trichlorobacter sp.
CAGGTGTCGCCTGCTGATGATCTTGCGATCTTCAATACTGAGCTGGCCCTGTCTGATCTGGATTCCCTTGAAAAAAAGCTCCTGCGTTCAGAAAAGCTGGCCCGCAGTGGCGATAAAAAGGCCAAGGAAGAGGTTGCCCTCTATGTGCGGATTAAAGGGCTGCTGGAACAATCCAAGAAGATAAAAGACTGCGCTGAGAATGAGGATGAACGGATCTGGCTGCGTGATCTCCATCTGTTGACAGCCAAACCGGTGCTGTATGTGGCCAACGTGGCAGAAGATGATCTGGAGGGGAAACATCCCTTTGTGGCTCAGGTGCGTGAGATAGCTGCTGCAGAAGGTGCCGGTGTGGTAGTGATCTGCGGCAAGATTGAGGCTGAAATTTCTGAGCTGGATGGTGATGAAAAGCAGGCATTTCTTGAGGAGATGGGGTTGCAGGAGTCCGGTCTGGATCGTCTGATCCGTGCCGGTTATGACCTGCTGGGACTGATCACCTACTTTACCGCCGGGGTAAAAGAGGTGCGGGCCTGGACCATTACGAGAGGCACGAAAGCGCCTCAGGCGGCCGGGGTGATCCATACCGATTTTGAGAAGGGCTTTATCCGGGCAGAGGTGATCGGCTATGACGATTATATCGCCTGCAACGGCGAATCAGGCGCCAAGGAAAAGGGTTTGATGCGGTTGGAAGGCAAGGAGTATGTCGTTAAGGACGGCGATGTGATGCACTTCCGTTTCAACGTCTAACAGAAAGGGGACGCTGGTCGGTCCCCTTTTTTATATATAGATAAAGGACTGATATTGTCTTTTTGTCTTGCAATCAAAAAAAAATGCGGTAGTATTGCCTCAACACACAAACGAGGCTTACAGCCTGACTACCCATGAGGAGGAAATTCCAATGCCTAAGCGTCTTGAAGTTTACAAGTGTCAACACTGTGGAAACATTATTGAAGTTATGCATGGTGGCGGTGCCGACATTGTCTGCTGTGGTGAAAATATGCAGCTGCAGACTGAAAATACGGTGGATGCTGCCAAAGAAAAGCATGTGCCGGTGATTGAAAAAGGGGATGGCACCATTACTGTTAAGGTTGGCGCTGTTGCTCACCCGATGGATGAAAAACATTACATTGAATGGATTGAGCTGATTGCTGACGGCAAAGTCTATCGTCAGTTTCTGGAGCCAGGCCAGGCACCAGAAGCAACCTTCTGTGTTACCGCCACTAACGTCACTGCCCGCGAGTACTGCACTCTGCACGGCCATTGGGCTGCATAAGGGTATCTGGTAGCTACGTTACACAACGGGGGCTTCATGGCCCCCGTTTTCTTTACACCCACCGTTACATCATGTATCATCCCCACCTATGAAACACGGCATTATAAACCGCTACCTGATGCGCGAGATCACCGGCATCTTCTTCCTTGGTCTGACTATCTTTACGCTGGTACTGCTGATGGGGCGGATGGTCAAGCTGATGGAGATGGTGGTAGCCAATGGTGTCCCCCTGGCGGAAGTCCTGCGCCTGATTATCCTGCTCCTGCCATCATTCCTCGTTTTGACCATCCCGATGGCCTTCCTGCTGGCAGTCCTGCTGGCCTTTGGCCGTCTTTCCAGTGATAACGAGATTACGGTGCTGAAGGCCAGCGGCTTAAGTCTTGGTGCCCTGCTGCCGCCGGTGTTGCTGACTGCCACTGCTGCTGCACTCTTGACCCTCTTTATCAGTGCATGGGGTGTACCCTGGGGTAATACCGGGTTTAAGCAGATGACCATGGATGTGGCCCGTAAATATGCCGCCTCTGCCATCCGTGAGCGGATCTTCCGTGATGATCTGCCTGGTATTGTCCTGTACGTTGATCAATATGATGAAGCCCAACGTACCATGTC
>NZ_JAOTRZ010000054.1 GCF_030247655.1 Trichlorobacter sp.
TTTGACGCACTCACCTCAAAGCGCCCCTACAAGGAACCCTATCCCGTTGACTCCAGTTTGAGAGCGATGAGAGCCGAGGTTGGCAGCCACTTTGATCCGGAAATTTTTGACCTGTTTGTACAGAATACTCGGACTATTTACGAAAACATTGCGAATTTCAGTGAAAATCAGTTAGAAAGCAGATTGCACACCATCATGCAGGACTATTTTGGACCATCAGAGAAGATTGGAGAAAAACGATGACGATTCAGACAACAAAGGAAGCAAACGCCACGGTACTGACCATAGCTGGCAGAATGGACGCTGTCACCGCACCAGAGTATGAAAAGATGCTGAATGAGCAGATAGCAGCCGGAGAGTCCGCTTTTGTCATCGATTTCCAGGGGCTGGAGTACATCAGTAGCGCCGGCCTGCGGGCACTGCTTGCCACCGCAAAACTGCTGAAAACAAAAAACGGACAGATCCGCCTCGCCAATGTACTGGGAACCGTCAGAGAGGTATTCGACATCTCAGGCTTCGGTTCCATCTTTCAGATTCAGGACTCCGTTAGCGCTGCCCTGGCTGACCTGGGCTAAAGGTCATGACATTTGATACACTCAAATGTTCAGCCACCCTTGAAAACCTCAATCAGGCAATCGAGTTTGTGGAGGAGGCTGCCGACCGTTTCCAGCTTGCCACCAAGAAAAAATTCGGCCTGCTGGTGGCGGTTGAAGAAGCCTTTGTCAATGTCTGCCACTATGCCTATCCTGATACAGAGGGCGTTGTCAGCATCGCATGCGGTGCAGACAGCGAAACCTTTGTCGTTGAAATTACCGACTCAGGTGCCCCGTTTGATCTACTGTCGCTGCCTGAGCCAGACACAACCGCTGACATTATGGATCGCCAGATCGGCGGCCTGGGGGTCCACTTCATCCGCACCTTGACTGATCAGGTCAGCTACCGTCGTGAAGAGGGAAACAACATCCTGGAGATGATCCTCCACAAAACAGAGGGCACGCCTCCATGACCCACTGTTTAGCGGTACGTCTGCTTTGTCTCCTGTTCCTGCTTCTAGCCCCCGTCATCACTCCATCACACGCCGCTGATCCGGCCATGTCGCTGGATGACTGTATTGCCCTGACCCTGCGGGAAAACCGCACCATCAAAAATGCCTACCTTGACCGAATCGTACAGAAATACGACCTGCGTATGGCTGAAGACAAATTTGTCCCCACCCTGACCCTGACTCCAAAGGTTGATGGCAGCAGCAGCACCAAAGCCCTGGGAGGCGGAGTAGACAACAGCAGCAGCAATACCACGCTCAAACCGAGTGCGGTTGCAACCCTGACTGAAAACCTGCCGGCTGGCGGCACATTAAGCATTAGCAGCAACTACACCATCACCAGCACCCAGCAGGCAGTCCCCTCACGGGACTACGGCTGGAATGTCAATCTGACCCAGCCACTACTGAAAGGGGCCGGTCTTGATGTCAACCTGGAATCGGTACGGCTTGCCCGTATCAATGAACAAAAGAACATCCTTGCGCTCAAGTCGACCCTCATCTCCACCATCTCCTCGGTCATCACCGCCTACCGCAGCTATATTCAGGCCACCAAATCTCTGGAGATCACCCGGCAATCCCTGGAGCGCAGCCGTGAGCTGGTGGCCACCAACCGGGAGCTGATCGCTGCCGGACGGATGGCAGCAATAGAGATTGTCCAGTCTGAAGCAGATCTGGCAAATCAGGAACTCAGCCTGCTGTCTGCAGAAAACAGCCTTGATGCAGCCAGGCTGGCACTAACCAAGGCGATTGACATTGATAAAAACACCCGGATTACTCCACTGGCAGAGCCCCAGATTCCGCCGGTGCCCTATACCCTTGCACAGGCCAGACAACTGGCCTTCAGCAACCGGCCAGACTATCAAAACCTGCTGCTTGATTACGAAAACACCAAGCGGACCCTGACCATTGCCAAGCGCAATACACTCTGGGATCTTTCCCTGACCGGTACCTACACTGAAACCTATAACCGGGCCATCAGCACCACACCGGTCAACTCCAACGGTGCCTGGACAGCAGGCTTGGCCCTGACTATTCCGCTGGATAACCTCTACCGTTCCTCAAGCGACCGCCAAGCTGCTATTGCCGCTGACATCAGCCTGAAGAAGATGGAAAACAGTCTGGCACGACAACGGGAAGATATTGAGATCGAAATTCAGGATGCCCTGCGCTCAGCTGAAATGAACTACCGTCAGATCAAGCTGGCCACCCTTGCACGAACCCTTTCGGAAAAAAAGGTAGAAATAGAGACAGAGAAGCTGAAAGCCGGGCGCTCCACCAACTTCCAGCTGGTCAGTTATCAGAATGACCTGAAGAATGCCCAGAGAAGTGAACTGGATGCCATCATTACCTATCAAAACGCCCTGACCAGCCTAGAAAGCAAGCTGGGGATCACCCTGGAACGCTGGGGCGTTGCCCTGGCTGAACGGCCCTAAGATTGAGACAAACCATGGAACAGCAAACCGTCATAGCAGGTAGAATTCTGGAAGACATGTCCGACGGGGTGATGACCATTGACCTCACTGGTCGGATCACCACCTTTAACGCCTCGGCCGCTCGAATACTGGGGATCAGCCAGGATGAAGCCCTGGAGCATTCCTTTGGCGAGGTATTTCTGCTGGCCGAAGATAATGACGACTTCAACCAGACCATTCTGGACGCAATCTACGAATCATCCACCAGCCACAACCGGATCGTCCCGTTCAGTTACAACGATAAACGAACAAGCCTTGCCCTGACCACCACCTTCCTGAAGGCAGAGGACAACAGCGGGCAACGAATAGGTGTGATTGCCGTTTTCAGTGACATCACCGAATTGCAGGCGTTGCAGGAGGCAGAGGCCCGCCTGGCAGAAGAGCTGAAGAGCAAACACAAAGAGTTGCAAACAGCCTATCTGAAGACAGAGGAAGGCAACCAGCAACTGCAGTCTGCCCTGAAAAAGGTGCAGATCATCAGAAACACGGCAACCGCCTTCACGATCATCCTGTTTCTGGGAATCGGCCTGTTTGTCTGGAACCGCAAGCCTGCCGGTTTCAGCTCGTCACCGGCATCACCAACAACATCACAGGGGACCACAACGGCAATAGTACCGGTCACCCCTCAACCGGTCTCCACCAGCATAGCCTTAACCGGCAAGCTACTGCCGTTGCAGATGGTCAATCTCACCAGTCCGATCTCCGGCAAGGTAGGGCAGGTTATGGTCCGCTACGGGGACGTGGTCAAGGCCGGACAACCACTGCTGACCATGGATACCAGCGAGGCGATGATCAAGTTCCGTGAGGCAAAGGCAGCCTACATTAAGGCGCAAAACAGCTACAAGCAGATGGAAAAATGGGATACCAGCACCGATGTTGCCAGGGCACACCGTTCTCTTGCAAAGGCAAAGCTTTCGCTGGAAAACCAGAAAAAGACCCTGGACGAATCAGAGCGACTGTTCAAAAAGGGGATTATCCCCGCCACCGAATATGATTCAGCCAAAAGTCAGTACACCAATCAGCAGATGGATTACCAGAGCGCCCAGGAAGAGCTGAAGGCTGCCCAGGAAAAGGGTAACAGCGAGAATCGTAAAGTATCCCGTTTTGAGTTGGAGAATGCCGAATCCCGCATGCGGCAGGCTGAAAAGGATATCGCCTCATCCACGGTCGTGGCCCCGGTTTCCGGTATTATCATGAAGCCGCCTGCCAGCGGTCAGTCCAAAGAAGGCAGAACCGTGGAGCGCGGCACCACCTTTCAGCAGGGAGAACTGCTGCTGGCCATCGGCGACCTTTCTGGATTTTCCGTCAATGCCAAGTTGGATGAAGTGGATGTCACCAAGGTCCAACTGGGGCAGAGGGTGAGGGTAAGCGGCGACGCCTTTCCGGGTCAGCAGTTAAGCGGTAGCATCCAGAGCATCTCACCCCATGCAGAAGAGGGAGAAGGGAGCAAGTCAGTCTCCTCCTTTGGCATCAAGGTGGTGATTGACAGCGTACCACCGGAGCTAAAAAAGCGGATCATGGTGGGGATGACTGCTAACCTTGAGATTATCATTTACGAGAACCCGGCAGCCCTGATGGTGCCGCTGGCGGCAGTGCAGAGCGAGCAGGGGAAACGGATAGTCACCCGAAAAAAAGGGGCGAACCCTGCTGATGTCGCTGAAAAGGTGACGGTCACCACCGGCTACACCACCCAGGACACCGTTGAGATTACCAGCGGTCTGAAGGCCGGGGACCTGATTGAGGTATCCCAACCGGCCCCGCCACCCTCAGTCGGCGGAAAGCCGTAAGATGCTGACCCTGCGCGACATACGTAAATCCTACCGGATCGGTCCCACCGAGGTGGAAGTACTTAAAGGAGTATCCCTTGAAATCAAGCAGGGAGAACTGGTCTCCATCATGGGGCAATCCGGGTGTGGTAAATCCACCTTGATGAACATCATCGGCCTGCTGGACCGCCCCACCTCCGGCAGCTTCATGCTGGATGGCGCAGAAGTCAGCTACACCAATGACGATGCCCTGTCCGAGATCCGCAACCAGCGGATCGGCTTTGTGTTTCAGCAGTACTTCCTGCTCTCCCGCCTGACCGCCCTTGAAAATGTTGCCTTGCCGCTGGTCTATCGTGGTGACAAAAGCACCAACAGCCATGAACGCTGCATGGAGCTACTGAAACGGGTCGGTATGGATGACCGTGCCCATCATCGACCCGCTGAGCTTTCCGGCGGTCAGCAGCAACGGGTAGCCATTGCCCGTGCACTGGTGGGCAACCCCTCGTTAATCCTTGCCGATGAGCCAACCGGCGCCCTCGACACCCAGGTGGGGGGCGAAATCATGGAGCTTTTCAAGACGCTTAATGCCGAGGAAGGGATCACCGTGGTGATCATCACCCATGACCCCGGTATCGCACGTCAATGCAAACGGGTGGCAGTCATGAAGGACGGGGTAATCGTGCCATGATGATCCATCCATCCCACCTGAAAGAGGCGGCCCGCAGCCTGCTGCCTCAAAGCAACGCACCATTCTGGCCCTGATCGGCATTGTCATCGGTATCGGCTCGGTCATCGCCATGGTCTCAGTGGGCAGGATCGTGCAGGAAGAATCCCTGCGCCAGTTTAAAGAAATGGGCACCGATATCCTGACCATTGAAAAAGAGTTCGGTGGCGGTGGCCCACCCGGCAGTGGCGCTGCAAAATCTGCGCTCAGGCTTGATACTGTCCTTGCCATCCCCTCCCGCTGCCCCGGCATTGCTGCGGTTGCCCCGTCAGTCAGGGGCAACGGAGATATTAGCTTTAACGGTAAAAAACTTGAACGTAGCAGCCCGATGGGGGTAACGGCATCCTTCCTGGATATCAACAAACTGACCATGGAGGAAGGACGTTTCCTGTCTGATCTGGACGAACAGAGCCGCTACTGTGTGATCGGCAGCCAGGTGGCTGCAGAGTTGCAAAAGCAGGGAGCAGCCCGACTGCTGGGCTCAAAGATCAGGCTGGGGGACAACCTGTTTACCGTTATCGGGGTTACCAACGAGGTACCGCAGGGCGGTATGCGGCGCTTTGAACCCAATGAGATGATCTACCTGCATATCACCACCGGCCTACGGGTCTTTGCCAATGCCGAAATACAATCCATCACAGCCAGGGTCAGCAATGGGACAACCAACAACGCAGCCCGTGATCAGGTCATGGCCTACGTTGCCTCGCTGGGCAAAGGGCAGGCGGTCAGAATAACCAGCCCGGAAGAGATCATCGCCCAGATGGAGAAACAGATGCAGATGTTTACCCTGCTGCTGGGAGCCATCGGTAGCATCTCTTTAATCGTAGGGGGGGTTGGCGTGATGAACGTGATGCTGGTTTCGGTCACTGAGCGTCGCCGCGAGATCGGCATCCGCCGTGCCCTGGGGGCCAAACGGGGTGACATCCGCGGACAGTTCCTGATCGAATCCGTCATCCTGTCATTGATCGGCGGCCTGCTGGGCATCATCTTCGGCATCGGCGCATCCTGGCTGATCGCCCATTTTGCCAAATGGCAGTTTGCCCTCTCCTTCAGCGCTATCCTGCTTGGGGTTGGTGTCTCCAATGCCGTGGGGATCTTCTTCGGCTACTACCCCGCCCGCCAGGCCTCTCTGCTGGACCCGATTGTGGCATTGAAGTCGGATTAATATAGAACGTTACACCACCTGAAACAAGCCTCTCACCACCAAGGAGCAGCCATGAGCACCCCTCTGTTAATTGCCAAAAACAACCAGACAGAACAATACCTTTTACCGCAGATGGCCAACCGTCACGGCTTGATAACCGGAGCAACCGGCACCGGCAAGACCGTAACCCTGCAGACCCTGGCAGAGCAGTTTGCCGCCATTGGCGTGCCCTGCTTCATGTCCGATATCAAAGGAGATCTCTCCGGCATGGCCAGGGCGGGGGGAAGCAACAAAAAAGTTGAAGAACGGATTGAGCGGTTGCAACTGACGGAGCATCAGTACCACAGCTTTCCGATCACCTTCTGGGACCCCTTCGGCCAACAGGGCCACCCGCTGCGGGCTACGGTTTCGGATATGGGGCCGCTGCTTCTGTCCCGGATGCTGGAGCTGAACGAGACCCAAAGCGGTGTGCTGAATCTGGTCTTCAAGGTGGCGGATGACAACGGACTGTTGTTGCTTGATCTGAAGGATCTGCGGGCCATGCTGCAGTTTGTGGGGGATAACGCCAAGAGCCTGACCACCAATTACGGCAATGTCTCGGCTGCCAGTATCGGCGCCATCCAGCGGGGGCTTCTGGCCCTGGAGAGCCAGGGGGGTGAGGCTATCCTGGGGGAGCCGATGCTGGATATCCACGATCTGATGCAGACTGACCGGGGACAGGGAGTAATCAACATCCTTGCGGCCGACCGGCTGATGCAGACCCCCAAGTTGTACGCAACCCTGCTGCTGTGGCTGCTGTCAGAATTGTTTGAGAATCTGCCTGAAGCCGGAGATCTGGACAAACCCAAGCTGGTCTTTTTCTTTGATGAGGCACATCTGCTGTTTAACGATGCCCCGGCGGCCCTGGTGGACAAGATTGAGCAGGTGGTGCGCCTGATCCGCTCAAAAGGGGTCGGGGTATACTTTGTGACCCAGAATCCTGCCGATATACCGGACAAAGTATTGTCACAGCTGGGCAACCGGGTGCAGCATGCCCTGCGTGCCTTCAGCCCCCGTGACCAGAAGGCGGTTAAGGCGGCTGCTGAAACCATGCGGGACAATCCAGAGCTTGATGAGACAACCGCCATTACCGAACTGGAGCTTGGTGAGGCGCTGGTCTCCTTCCTTGATGAAAAGGGCAGCCCCGGCATGGTTGAACGGGCCTTTATTATTCCGCCATCGGGACAGATCGGCCCGATCAGCCAGCAGGAACGGCAGCAGCTGATGCAGTCATCACTGGTGGCCGGTGTGTATGATACAGCAGTTGACCGGGAGTCTGCGTATGAACTGCTCAACGCCCGCGCTGCAAAGACGATACAGGCTCAGACACCGCAGGGCGGCTCAACCTCGGGCGGTCCGGGCGGGATATTGGGGGATCTGCTGGGAGGTGGCGGCAATGGCAGCCGCCAGCGTGAAGGGGTGGTTGAGGCCCTGGCAAAAAGCGCTGCCCGTTCAGTGGGTAGCCAGTTGGGCAGGGCGATTATCCGGGGTGTTATGGGCTCACTTTTTGGCGGTAGGGGAAGATAGGTTCAGGGCCATCTTAGCAGCGCTTATGTTCGCCAACAAAGTGGGCACAACCGGACAAACAGTGACAGCGTAAAGCAACACAACCACATGTTATTGCAGCATATATTAATTGGCACACATACTGCTTTATGTTAAGTACGCGTTCACCACAAAAGGACAGGAGGAATCAACAATGAAAAAGCAAATCATGGCAACAGTGGCGCTCTTGGGGTTGATGGTGGCAGGGACAGCCTTTGCGGAACTAAAAGACAATAACGACGGCACACTCATCGATACCACGCAACGTCTGGTCTGGCTCAAACAGGCCGATTGCTTCGGCAAGGTAAGTTTCTTTGATGCCCAGAACAAACCTTACGGCCTGGCATCCGGCATGTGCGGCCTGTCCGACAAGTCAACTGCCGGACAGTGGCGTTTACCCAACGAAATTGAACTACGATCGCTACAGGGTAATGTGTCAAAATTCAACGGGAACATCAGCGATTGGTACTGGACATCTAATCCTGGTACAGCGCCAAGCACCAGCAAATGTATCCTTCCCACCAATGGCGCTACCCAGAGTTTTGACCGGAACAGCACTCACTATGCCTTACCGGTTCGCTCAATACGATAAACAAAGCTACCACCAGGGAAACTAAAATGAAAAATCTTATTCTAATCTGCATGGTACTGGCTGTATCAGTTGCCCCGTCACGAGCAAAGGCCGAAGTAATTAATTACCGATGCAATAATGGTGATTCAGAATTCCAGATTGACACCAGCGCATCAAAAGTGACCTTAAAAAGCTACGGTTATTTCGGGAATTTTATCATTACATCACCGGTTTTACTGACCAGCACATCTGCACAATGGCAGATGAAAAACAGACTTGATGCAAGCTGTTCTTATACTGCCAATGCAAGTTTCTATAAAATAACAGATCCAATAACAGTCAGTACGCAATGTTCTTCCGGCAAAGGGGCTCAGGTTATTTTTACCGGCACATGTCCCGACGGAAGCGGCTCACAAACCTTCTACTGCTGTGCCCGGTAACCTGATGAAGGCAACTGCCCTCCAGGCAACTGCATAAGGATGCCCTATGCCAAAGAACAACCCGCTGGACACGCTGCTTGACCGCCTGATTGCGATTACCGAAGAGCTTTCACAAGGCCGCTTTGGTCAATACGATGATCTGTTTGAACTGACCAAAAGCGGCCAGTACCCACCGTTGATCGCCCGTTTTGCGGAATCTTTCGGCATGATGGCGGTCAAGACCGAAGCCCGCGAGTTCCGGCTGGAGCAGATGATTGAGGAGCTGCGTTCAACAGAAGCCCAGCTAAGAGCCGCCCGCGAGCAGCTGGTCCGCGAAAACAGCTCTCTCAAGAAAAATCTGCGGCGCACGTTCCCCTTTTCCTCCATCCTCGGCACCAGCCCTCAAATTCGTGAGTTGATCACAAAGGCAGAGCGAATTGCCGATTCGCGCCTGTCGGTGATTATTACCGGCGAGACCGGCACCGGCAAGGAACTGTTCGCCAAGGCGATCCACTTTAACAGCCCCCGCAGTGCCAAACCATTTGTGGCGGTCAACTGTTCCGCCATCCCGGAAACCATCTTTGAAAGTGAGATGTTCGGCATTGAAAAAGGGGTGGCCACCGGGGTTGAGGCCCGGATCGGCAAAATCCAGCAGGCAGAAGGAGGGACCCTGTTTCTTGATGAAGTGGGCGAGATGCCGTTACCGTTGCAGGCCAAGCTGCTGCGGGTGCTGGAAGAACGGACCCTGGAACGGGTTGGCAGCCGCACCGCCATACCGATTGACCTGCGGATCATTGCCGCCACCAACCGCGATCTGAGCAAAGAGATCAGCGCCGGACGGTTCCGCGAAGATCTCTACTACCGTTTAAACGGCGTTACCCTGCGGATACCGCCGCTACGGGAACGCAAAGGCGACATAGACCTGATCGCCCGGCAGTTTCTGGATAAGTGGGGCCGCAGTTGCGGCAGGCCACCGCTGCGGATTGCCAAAGATGCGCTGGAGCGGCTACGCAGCTACCCCTGGCCCGGCAATGTGCGTGAGCTGGATAACGAGATTGAGCGGGCCGTGGCCCTGGCCTATGGCGACACCATTAACACAACCGACCTCTCTGATCCCCTGCAGCAGCAAACCAGACCATCAGCGGTAGGTGGGAAGTCACTGCTGAAGGATTCAGAAAAACAGTTGATTGAACAGGCATTGAAAGAGGCTAAAGGCAACAAGACCCAGGCAGCGGAGCGACTGGGGATGAGCCGCGAAGGGCTGCGTAAGAAGCTGAAACGGCTGGGGTTGGAATAGTGCAACCAAAGTTGGCGGCGACTAACAAAAGCTGTCGGCACAACATCCATAACACACTGATATTACGTAATTATGTCTTGGTACAGACTATGCTTTTATTGAAGTACAGCTACACTAGAAAAAAGCGCAAAGGAGAATATCCATGAAAACAAACAGTAGTTACATAGAGAAAACAGTTGCTTGCGCATTAACTACCGCCCTGCTGATTGCCATGGCAGGCGCAAGCAATGTGTCAGCCGCCAACTTCAGCAAAACCTGTAATCAGATAGCGCTACAAGGGAATATATTGCAGGCAAACTGCGCGCGACCTAACCCCAGAGACCCAAGCAATCCTTTTTACCACCGTACATCTCTTAATCTGGACAGCGGCATAGGTAACAATGACGGAGTCTTGGCATGGGGCGGAACAAATTTCAGCCAGACCTGCAAAAACATCACGCTGACCAGCAATACAGTGTTAAAAGCTGACTGCACTAGGGCAGGGGTGCTAAGCGTCAATTCAATCCTGAACCTTGATGATCGTATAAACAACACGAAGGGTTCTCTAACATTTGACTAACAGGCACAAAAACATAGTAATAACAGAATCATACTAAGAAGACCACTCTCTGGCCCCGTATAAGCGGACTGCACCCTTTATTCGCAACAAATTAATGATTTCTTGTTTTCCACCGGGCCAATAATTTTATAACAACGGAACAAACGGCAACGGCAAGAAAGGAGACACTATGAAAATAAATTTTATCAAGCGCTTCATCACCATTGCCGCAGCAGCGATACTCACCCTGGCCTGCGCTGCTGGCGGGACCTTTGCTGAGCTAAAAGACAACAACAATGGCACCATCACTGATACCAGTACCGGCTTGGTCTGGCTGAAGAACGCCAACTGTTTTGGTAAGCGAGATTGGCGGTGGACCATGTCCAGTGTCAGCAACCTGAGTTCAGGCGACTGCGGGTTGACCGACAAGTCCGCCGCCGGCCAGTGGCGGCTTCCCAGCAAAGTGGAACTGATAGCCAGAGCAGCTAATAAGACAGGATTTACAAACATCCAGACCGACTACTACTGGTCGGACAGCACGTACTCCTTTGGCGCCTTCTTCGGCGCCTACGCTGCCTGGATTGTCCGCATGAGCGATGGCAACGCGAGCAACGGCAGAGAGAGCAACTTCTACTACGTATGGCCGGTACGAGCCGGACAGTAGACCAGCTTTATTGGCGACTTACCAGTGAACGGCACGTAGCCTCACCTGCACCGCCCTGCAACAACAGCGACGGTGCAGCCACCGTAATCGTGACCATTCACAGGATACCCCTTCCTAACAAACAGGTGCCACCATGTCTTTAACGCTACAGCGGGCCCGCGCAGCCATCATCACCGCGCCACTCAACACCCCTTTCAGGATCGCAACCGGTCAGCATGACCAGTTAGAGAACGTCTTCTTTCAGGTCCAGTCCACGAATGGCATCAGCGGTTATGGTGAGGCCGCAGTTGCCAGCCATATCACCGGCGAGACCGTGGAGCAGACCCTGGCCAATCTGCAAAAAGCGGCAACAGAACTCATTGATCGTGATTGCACTGATCCGGTTGCGTTGATCGATCAGTTTCGTTCCGGCTTTGACGGCAATCATGCTGCCCTGGCCGCCTTTGAAATGGCGCTGCTTGATCTGGTCAGCCGCAGCCGGGGCATACCGTTTGGTGGCCTGTTCAGTCCGGCGCCGGGGTTCACCTCCAAACCACGCTTCAGCAGCGACATCACCATTGTGATCGGCAGTCTGGAGGAGGCAGAGACCGCAGCCCGTCACTATGCCGGACAGGGTTTTACCGCCTTCAAGATCAAGATCGGCAAAGAGCATGATCTGGATCTGCAGCGGGTGCTGGCAGTCAAACGGATTGCCCCGGACAGCAGCCTGATCCTGGATGCCAACATGGGCTTTGATGCCGCCGGCATGCTGAAATTTCTGAAACAGCTTGAACAGCACAACATCCGTCCCATGCTGCTGGAGCAGCCGGTGCCCAAGGGGGATTGGGACGGGCTGGCCGCCATTACGCGAGAACTTTCCGGCAGTGGTATGCTGGTTTGCGCCGACGAAAGCGTTGGCTCGCTGGCTGCGGCAGAACAGGCGGTCAGCCTGGGGGCGGTCAATGCCATCAACATCAAGTTTATGAAAAGCGGCATCACGGAATCGGTCAGGATTGCCGAACTGGCCTGCCGCAATAACATCAGGCTGATGCTGGGGGCGATGATGGAGAGCAGCCTGGCCATTACCGCAGCAGCCCATTTTGCCGCAACTCTCGGTTGCTTTGAGGTGATCGATCTGGACACCACCTTCTTTATCAACGGCCCGTTAAGCCAGAGCCCCTACCTTGCTGCTGACGGCAGGTTTGACCTGACCTGCCCGGCCCCCGGTATCGGCGTGGAATTATCTCTGCCATGATCCAGCAACCGCTGCTGATCATACTATTCCTGCTGGGAATTGAACTGCTGATCCTGCGGCTGGCGCACCATGAGCAGACCAGGCACTGGTTCAACCTGCTGCCGCCGGTCTTCTGGATCTACTTCCTGCCGATGCTGGCCAGCAGTTTTGGCCTGCTTGACCCCAAACAACCGGTCTACGGCCTGATCACTTCCTGGCTTTTGCCCGCCAGTCTGCTACTGCTACTGTTGCCGGTTGACCTGAAGGCGATCATCCGCCTGGGACCAACCGCCCTGGCCGTATTCTTCAGCGGCACTGCAGGGATTATCGTGGGTGCAGCCCTGGTCTTCAAGCTGTTCAAACCACTGATCGGTGAGCAGTTCTGGTCTGGATTTGGCGCCCTGTCTGCCTCCTGGACCGGTGGCAGTGCCAACATGATTGCCGCAAAGGAGGCCGTTTCCGTACCGGATCAGGTTTTTGCGCCGATGGTGATTGTGGATACGGTGGTGCCGTACCTCTGGATGGCAGCCCTGATCGCTGGCGTGGCCCTGCAACCGGCCTTTGACCGCTGGAACCGGGCTGATCGCCGCATCATCGACGAGCTGGGCAGCCGAATTGTCGAAGCAGGACAGGCGGTACAACAACGCTTCAACATGGGCGGCTTTCTGGTGCTGCTACCCCTTGCAGCTGCGGGTAGCAGCATATCGCACTGGCTGGGCAGCCAGTTACCGACAATCAAGGATGTGATCTCAGGCTACACCTGGACCATTCTGCTGGTCTCACTGTTGGGGCTGTTGCTTTCCTGCAGCCCGGCTCGCAAGCTGGAGCAGTACGGCGCCTCCAAGGTCGGCTCATGGTTGCTGTATTTCGTGCTGACCGCCATCGGCGCCAAGGCCTCGGTGGCCAGTTTCGGCTCAGCGTTGCTGCTGATCGGCGCCGGTCTTTTGATTATGGCGGTACATGCCCTGTTTCTGCTGGTGGCGGCCCGACTACTGAAGGCGCCCCTGTTTCTGGTGGCCGCAGCCAGTCAGGCCAATGTGGGGGGCGTGGCCTCGGCCCCGGTAGTTGCAGAAGTGTATCAGCCCGGGCTGGCCTCAGTGGGGCTGCTGCTGGCTATTCTGGGCAATATCTTCGGCACCTGGTTTGGGATACTGTGCGCCCAGCTGTGCCGGTTACTGTGATGGGATAAATCGCCACCAGAGTTGGCGGCATCGCAAGGAAGTTGGCAGGACAACTCAAGGTAACCTATTGATGTTTCAGCAAATAACCATTGGCACACGAAATGCTTTACCGTAACCAACAAAGCCCAAGAAGGCATTCACTTTGAAAAAGGCATTTAGCAATCTGTTGAGAATCACGGTTTTGGCAACCATCCTCTCTCTGGCGGGGCTGGTTATGTCCGGCGCAGTTATGGCTCAGCAATGCGTAGACAACGGGAATGGGACGGTGACGGACAATAGCACTGGTTTCATGTGGCAGAAGGAGACGGCAGGATCCATGAACTGGCAGAATGCCATGAGTTTTGCCGCCAGCCTGAGCCTGGGTGGTAAAACTGGCTGGCGGCTGCCGAGTAGACAAGAACTGATAACACTTTACAGCTCCCCATGTAAGTCTCAAATGTCTGTAGTGTCGTTTAATTACTGGTCTTCAACTACTTGGTCTGAACGTGAGTCCTATGCGTGGCTCGTAAACTTCAGTAATGGCGATGTCAGTGCCCGCGGCTATAAGTCCTATAGCTATTATGTGCGCGCCATTCGTGCGGCACAGTGATTACTGATTTAGTAATTTGATTCATTACTTGTATCGTTCAACAATCACAACCATTTGAAAAAAAACAGCTGACAGAAGGGAGCCGTTTATGGGGCAGATTTTGACCATACATACTATCGGCAACCCGCTTCTTCGCCGGAAGGCCGCTAAAGTTGGGGACCCACAAGATCCGAAGCTGGCTGTTCTGGTGGACAACATGCTCACGACCATGCTGGCATCTGACGGGGTGGGGATTGCTGCGCCACAGATCAGTCAGCTCCTGCGGGTGGTTATCGTTGCCTCGCGCCCCAACCCCCGTTATCCTGATGCACCGCAGATGGAGCCGGTGATTATGGTAAATCCGATAATCCTTAGCCGTTCTTCAGGGCAGGAGGAAGGTCTGGAAGGCTGCCTGAGTGTGCCGGGTAAAAAATGTTTGATCATGCGCCACCAGGCCGTGGAAGTCTGCTGGCACGATCTTGAAGCAAAACGCCACCAGCAGAGCTTTTCAGGCTTTGTAGCCAGGATTGTCCAGCATGAAGTTGACCACCTGGAAGGCATACTCTACCCTGATCGGGCAGGATCGTCCGGTTAAAAAGGAATCCATCATGACAGTCCCCACTGTGCCGCCCAATGCCAACCGCATTTACTTCTGCTCCCCGGTCAACGCATTGGTTGAAGGGATCTACCAGCAACGGATCCCTTTGCGCGAGATCAAGCAGCATGGTGATTTTGGGCTGGGAACCTTTGACAACCTGGATGGTGAAATGGTGATGCTTGATGGTGATATCTACCAGATTACCTCCGACGGTGCCGCAGCCGAGGTGAGTGAGGAGCTGCTGACACCCTTTTCCTGCGTAACCTTTTATCATGCAATGAGCCATGACCGGCTTGATCAGCCCTGCAACTATCTGGCATTTCTGGATTGGCTGAACAGCCTGTTCCCTTCTCCCAACATCTTCTATGCCATCCGGGTCGAAGGGTGCTTCAGCCGAATCAAGGTCCGCTCCGTCCCCCGCCAGGAGAGCTACCGGCCACTGGCAGAGGTGGCAAAGGAGCAGCCGGTCTTTGAATATATGAACACGGAAGGAACCCTGGTGGGCTTTTACACCCCGTCGTTCATGGGATCGCTGAGCGTGCCCGGCATGCACCTGCACTTTCTTTCTGCGGATCGCAAGACCGGCGGCCACCTGCTGGAATGCTGTCCCAACAGTGTTACAGCGGGCATTCAGTTTCTGACATCATTAGAGTTAGGATTGCCGATGAGTTTTGATTACCTGACCTGTGACTTCCAGCGGGATACGGAAAAGGATCTGGAGAGCGCTGAAAAATAGGTTGTAAGCGCCACCAGAGTTGGCGGTCATGGCAGATAGCTGGCAGAGCCACCTATTACAACATATTGGTATTACATTGATTACTTTTGGCTCACAATCTGTAACAACTCCAACAGAGACACGTATCCGCTAAACACAGGAGGAAGACAGTCATGAAAAGCCCCAAAAGTCACCTTAAATCCGCAAGCCTCTTTTTTGCCGGTTTTGCCGCAGCATCTGTCATGTTTACCGGTAGCTCTCATTTTCCTGAGGCCAGGGCCGCCGATCAATACTCCTGCATAAAGAAGGGGCTCGAAATATACGGGATGACAGGAAACATCCCCAGTCCCAAATTCACCCTCGTATACCAGGCCCCTTCCTGTTTAAGATCCGCTGGATACACC
>NZ_JAOTRZ010000345.1 GCF_030247655.1 Trichlorobacter sp.
TGATGTTTATCATCCGACGGCTGCATCCGTACGTGCTTAACAGCGCAAAACGCGAAGTCGTCGGCATGCCAAAGCTCCACTTTATTGATACCGGCTTGGCGTGTCACCTGCTGGGGCTTAAAAAGCCGGAAACCTTGCACACCTCACACTTCTTTGGTGGCCTGGTTGAAAATCTGGTCTTTTGTGAACTGCTGAAACATGCGACCTGGGCCGACGAAGAAGTGAAATTTTATCACTTTCGTGACACAGCCAAGCATGAGCTTGATCTTGTTATTGAGCGGTGCGATGGAGGTGTTGTCGGCGTTGAGGTCAAGGCATCCATGACGGTCAAACAAGCAGATTTTAACGGGCTGGCAAATTTGGCAGAGTATGCAAAAGACCGTTTTCTACATGGCATACTGCTGTATTCTGGAGACAAGATACTTCCGTTCAAGGTTAATGACAGGCTGTTCCATGCTGTACCGCTGTCTACATTGCTATAAGGCGGAGGCGATTGCATGAAAATGATATTGGTGTTGCTGCTCTTACTTTCAATCAGTTTTGGGGGATGTGCGAGTTTTAAAGACTGGAAACATCTACCAGCCTCAAAACACGAAGAAAGAACCATTCACGTTGTAAGTCATGGCTGGCACACCGGCGTTGTTCTGGCTCAGCAGGATATGGGAGACGAGCTCGACTTTATACACGAGTATCTTACGGAAAACCCTTATTACGAGTTCGGTTGGGGGGAGGCTGATTTTTATCAGGCTGAAAAGATCACCACCAGCCTGGTTTTAAAGGCACTATTTTGGAGAAACCCCACTGTAATGCATGTGGTGGCTGTCCCCGACTCACCGGAAAAATACTTTAACCAAAGCGAAGTGGTGGAACTTTACCTTTCAGAAACTGGCTTAAAACACCTTAAAAAATCACTTAGGGCAAGCTTCAAGCTTAACAAGGATCAGCACCCTTATTCATTAAAGCTTGGACTTTATGGGGAAAGCCGTTTTTTTAAAGCCGAAGGCTATTATTTTATTACCAATACTTGTAACAGTTGGACTGGTAACCTGATGGAGAGCGCAGGAATCCCAATGGACAGCGTACTGACATTGCGGGCCGGAAGTATAATCAGTCAGGCAAGGGATGCTAAAGAACGTTATAGCTGCTGCCCTAACAGTGACTCAAACAACTGAACATATTTTTCTTAGCGGCCTTTACTCCTTGGCGAAAAATTAGCTCTTTCAGATCAGACTGTCCAATCAACTACATCAAGCCCCGCCACCCGTTCAAATTCACGGGTGTTGTTGGTAACCAGCGGGACACCCAAGGCAACAGCATGGGCGGCAATCAGCATATCCATGGCTCCGATCGGCGTTCCGGCCTTTTCAAGGGTTGCCCTAATAGCCCCGTAAGCAAGGGCCGCAGCATCATCAAAAGGTACAACCTCCAGCGGGGTAATAAATTGACCCAGCGCCTTGCTGTTCTTGTCCTGATGCTGGCTCTTGGCAACACCGTAGCGCAGTTCTGAAAGTGTAATGGATGAAATACCGATATCACCAATCTGGTATTCCAGAAACTGTTTCAGTACGCTGGCCGGTTGTTGCTTGATGATGTAGATGCAAATATTGGTATCCAGCAGCAGCTTCATCAGAATGTCTCACGTTTATCCAGTGTCGGCTGCTCGCGCTCTGGCATAAAATCATGGGAAAACTTTTTAAGGCTGCTGAACAGTGAACTCCAGGACTCACTACGAGGAATCAGATGCACCACATTGCCGGTCTTTTTGATAAAGACCTCGCTGTCATCAAAGCGAAACTCTTTTGGTAATCTGACTGCCTGGCTTTGTCCATTTTGAAATAGTTTTGCTGTTTTCATAGCCGACCTCCGTATATA
>NZ_JAOTRZ010000055.1 GCF_030247655.1 Trichlorobacter sp.
GACAGGTCGAAGCCATCCATTCACCTGCAGTTGCCCCACCCTTTGTGCCGTCACTGGCGGCAAAGGCATTCAACCTGGGCAACCCTACGGTTGCCACAGCGCCTGCTGCTGCCGTAACCTTCAGAAAATCTCTGCGATTAATCTCCATACCGTTTCCTCCTTTCGCAATCCCTGCTACTGTCAAAAGTGTCCCAAAAACTTTTTGTTACAACTGTGCAACGGTCTTGACCTTTGTCCTGTCTGCTGGCTATAGTCATTCCATGAAGAAAACAGTCAAACTCTTTAAATCCCTATCTGATGAAACCCGCCTAAGGATTCTGGTTCTACTGCTGGAGCATGGTGAACTCTGTATCTGTGACCTGATGACCTCGCTGGAACAGCCCCAATCAACGGTATCCCGTCATGTAGCCTACCTGAAGAACAGCGGCTGGTTGCAGGATCGACGGGGCGGGGTCTGGATGTATTATTCAATCCGTCCGGGCTTGTCCGGTCTTTTTATCGAACTGTCTGCGCTGGTTCGTAGCCGTTGCTCTGAACTGCCTGAATGCGCTGCTGATCGTGAGCGGCTGCTGGCCTATAAACGGGAAAAGAACTGTATATAACTATCTGAATATATTTTTTATTCTATATATATCCGCTTAAACGGATGATAGGGTAAAACAGCGTTGTTGTGAAGTAAAAAAATGTGAGGTTTTTCTCATGGAGCAGCAGATTTCTTCTCGTCTTTCCTTTCTTGATCGTTGGCTGACCCTCTGGATCTTTGCTGCCATGGCGCTGGGGATCGGGCTGGGGTACCTGATTCCCGGCACGGAAGCGTTCATCAACTCCTTCCAGGTGGGCGCCACCAACATCCCGATCGCTATCGGCCTGATTGTGATGATGTACCCGCCCTTTCCAAGGTGAAGTATGAGGATATGCCGGAGGTGTTTCAGAACAAGAAGATTCTGGGTATCTCGCTGTTGCAGAACTGGTTGATCGGTCCGGTTCTGATGTTTGTGCTGGCCGCCCTGCTGCTGCCGGACAAGCCTGACTATCTGGTGGGCCTGATTATGATCGGGCTGGCCCGTTGTATCGCCATGGTGATAGTCTGGAATGAACTGGCAAAGGGGAACACCGAGTACGCTGCCGGACTGGTGGCTTTTAACAGTGTCTTTCAGGTGCTGTTCTATAGTGTCTATGCCTGGGTATTCATCACGGTGCTGCCGCCGCTGGTGGGGCTGCAGGGGACGGCGGTGGATATCAGCATCGGTCAGATTGCGGAAAGTGTCTTTATCTACCTGGGGATCCCCTGTATTGCCGGAGCATTGACCCGCCTGATCGGTGTCAAGTTGCTGGGAGTGGAACGATACCACCGCGAGGTGGTACCCAGGATCAGTCCATTAACCCTGCTCGCCCTGCTGTTTACCATTGTGGTGATGTTCAGCCTGAAGGGGAATCTGATTGTACAGTTGCCGCTGGACGTGGTGCGGATTGCCATTCCCCTGTTGATCTACTTTGTGGTGATGTTTTTGATTTCATTCTGGATGGGCAAAAAGCTGGGGGCTGACTACAGCAAGACCACCACCCTGGCCTTTACGGCAGCCAGTAACAACTTTGAGCTGGCTATTGCCGTGGCGGTGGCGGTATTCGGGATCAACTCCGGTGCTGCCTTTGCTGCCGTGATCGGACCGTTGGTGGAGGTTCCTGTTATGGTCGGGCTGGTACATGTGGCGTTCTGGTTTCAGAAACGCTGGTTCAATTGACAGAGAGGAGGTGCATGGTATGTTTGGATTCGGGATGCCGGAATTAATCGTAATCGGAGTAATTCTGCTGGTCATATTCGGGCCGGGTAAATTGCCGGAGTTAGGTAATTCACTGGGTAAGGCAATTAGAGGATTTAAAGAAGGTTCTGAAGAAAAAGATTCTAAGCCGGTGCATAAAGAAACTGAAAAAACGGAGTAAGCCGTATGTCATTCAATCATTTTGACAACAAAGGCCAAGCGATCATGGTGGATGTCAGCGCCAAACAGCCCTCCTTACGGACTGCAGTTGCCCGTTCAACTGTACAGATGCAGCCTGCCACGCTGAAGATGGTGGTTGATGGCGCTTTGAGCAAGGGTGATGTGCTTGGTGTAGCCCGTCTGGCCGGGATTGCTGCTGCCAAGAAGACTCCTGATTTGATTCCCCTATCCCATCCTCTGGCGATTCATGCAGTGGGGATCGAGTTTAACTGGCAGCTTGAAACCGGCACCCTGCAGGTTGAGGCCACGGTGCGGGCCTTTGAACGGACCGGAGTGGAGATGGAAGCGATGGTGGCTGCCTCGCTGGCTGCCCTGACGGTCTACGATATGTGCAAAGGCCAGGATAAAGGGATCGTGATTGGTGAAACCTTGCTGCTGTTTAAAGAAGGTGGCAAGAGTGGTACTTATCAACGGGAGGCCGCTGTATGAAGGCCGCAATTCTAACGGTCAGTGATAAAGGTTCCCGTGGTGAGCGGGAGGATGCGGGCGGTCCGCTACTGCAGCAGTGGCTGGCTGAACAGGGGGTGGAGATCGCCTGTACCCAAATCGTGCCAGATGAGGTGGAGCAGATTGCGACTGCGCTGCGCCAGTGGGCTGACCATGATCAGCCGGAGCTGATCCTGACCACTGGCGGCACCGGTGTTTCATCCCGTGACGTCACCCCAGAGGCAACCCTGCAGGTGCTGGACCGGTTGCTGCCCGGCTTTGGTGAGTTGATGCGGGCTGAGAGCCTGAAGATCACCCCGATGGCGATCCTGTCCAGGGCCGTGGCCGGCATCCGTGGTAAAAGCCTGATCATCAATCTGCCCGGCAGCCCCCGTGGAGCGATCGAGAACCTGTCTGCGATCTGGGCTGCAGTACCCCATGCCGTGAGTAAGATCCGGGGTGACAGTACAGACTGTGACGGGATCGGGCGTCATTAGTGAACAGTCTTTTCAGCGGCATAACCGGGGTGGTTCTGGTGGGTGGCAAGAGCCGCCGGATGGGACAGGACAAGGCCCTGCTGGATCTTGCGGGACAGCCGCTGGTGGGGCGTATCATCAAGGTTATGCAGGGCTGTTTCGAGCATCTGCTGCTGGTGGGAGACCTGCCTGAACGGTTTGCACACTACGGCATACCGGTGGTGCCGGACAGCTACCCCGGCAGCTCCCTGGGGGGCCTGTACACGGGCTTGCATGCTGCCACTACAGAGCGAATCTTTGCCACCTCCTGCGATATCCCCTTTCCAAATCCAGAACTGATCCGGTTGATTTGTGGCCAGACCGGAACCTGTGACGTTGTCATCCCTGTCACGGCCGGAGGTCTGGAACCGCTGTTTGCCCTCTACGCCAAGTCGTGCCTGCCTGTCATGCAGACGGCGCTTGAGGCCGGACAATATCGGATTACCGCAGTTCTGCAGCAGTTGCAGACCAGAATCATTGGCCCGGAACTGCTGGCAAAGGTCGATCCCGGTGGCAGAGCATTGCTGAATATCAATACTCCGCAGGAGTACGCAGCCTGCAAGGAATTGTCATCATGAAGAAACCCCCGGTTGTCTCTTTTGTGGCCCATTCCGGCACCGGCAAGACCACCCTGCTGGAACAGCTGATTCCGATCCTGAAGGCACGGGGCTACCGGGTGGGGGCGATCAAGCATGATGCCCACCGCTTTGAGATCGATCATCCCGGTAAAGACAGCCACCGCCTGACCGCTGCCGGTAGCGACAGTATGCTGATCTGCTCCGGAGAAAAGCTGGCCCTGGTGCGTCAGCATCAGCAGGCCCCAACTGTTGAGGAGCTGCTGCAGATCTGTGGCACTGATCTGGATATTATCCTGACCGAAGGGTTCAAGCAGAGCAGCCTGCCCAAGATAGAGCTGCATCGCGCAGCATTGGGCCGGGAGCTGATCTGTCGCGGCACGAACTATGATCCGACCCTGCTGGCGGTGGCCAGTGACTGTCCGCTGGAACTGGACGTCCCGCTGCTTGATCTGAACAACCCGGCTGAAATTGCCGCCTTTATTGAGGAACATGTCATGCAGAACAGTCTTGCAACCGAACTGTCCAAAGGACTGCCGGGCAAACAGCCGCTAGCCCCGGTTAAACAGGCATTTGATACCGTTATGGAACATACGGTAACCGCAGCGATTCGCTACCTGCCGCTACCGGATGCCCTTGGCCATGTCGTTGCTGAGGATCAGATTGCCGGTTTTGCCATCCCCCCCTGGGATTATTCAGCAATGGACGGCTATGCCTTCTGCGCTGCTGATGCTGCTCAACAAGAGTTACGGACAGAGGGGTTTCTGCCTGCCGGTTTTGCCGGACAGGAGCCGGTTGCAGCCGGTACGGCCATCAGGATCATGACCGGAGCGCCGATCCCGCCCGGTTGCGATACGGTGGTGCCGCTGGAAAACCTGGAGGTAACCGATGGCCTGCTCAGGTTCAATAAACCGTTCAGTGTTGGAGATAATATCCGGCGGGCCGGTGAAGATCTGCAGCAGGGCCAGCGGGCACTTGCCAACGGCACGGTGCTCCGCTTTCAGGAGATAGCCCTGCTGTCAGCCATGAATCTCGGCTCTGTTCCGGTCTATGCGCCTTTGCGGGTGGCGATCCTCGCCACCGGTGATGAACTGCTGGAGCCGGGATCGGAACGCAGGCCCGGCACCATCATCAACAGCAACAGCAACGCCCTGGCAGCCCAGGTGCGTGAGGCCGGTGCTGAACCGTTGCTGATGGGGATTGCAGCAGACACCCCGGATGCAACGAGGGATCGGTTACGGGCCTGTCTGTCTGCTGATCTGGTGCTGGTTACCGGCGGCGCCTCAGCCGGCGATCATGACTACGTTAAACCGGCCCTGCTGGAGCTGGGGGGCAGCATGCTGTTTGACGGGGTCAATATCAAACCAGGCAAGCCGTTTGGCATGGGGTTACTGCAGGGTAAACCGGTCTTTTCACTGCCCGGCAATCCGGTGGCGGCCATGGTGATCTTTGAGCTGTTTGTCAGGCCGCTGCTGCTGAAAGGGATGGGCAGACAAAAGATATTCAGACCCTCGGTGCAGGCGACTCTGACCGAATCAGCCCGTAACAAAGGGGGACGGCCCCATTTTGTGGGTGCCCTGCTGAGCAGAGCCTCCAATGGCTGGGAAGTTTCCATTACCGGCAGCCAGAGTTCTGGCCGGATCAGCTCACTGACCCTGGCATCCGGTCTGGCCCTGCTGGCGCCGGAACGCAGCTATCAAGCAGGTGATACCGTGATGGTACTGGTGCTGGATACGGTAGTCGGCATGCAGGCGGTGAGCCCATGGGATTGAAAGATACCCATGGCCGCAAGATCAACTACCTGCGCCTTTCTGTGACGGACCGCTGCAATATGCGCTGTTTCTACTGCATGCCAGAAGAGGGAGTGCCTGATGTCGGCCATGTCGGGATTCTCTCCTTTGAGGAGCTGCAGATGATTGCCGAATCTGCCGTGGGGTTAGGGATCGAGAAGATCAGGATCACCGGTGGTGAACCAACCGTGCGGACAGGTCTCGTGGATTTCTTGACAAAACTTTCAGCTATCCCCGGGCTGCGTCATCTGGCTCTGACCACCAATGGGCTGTTGTTGGAGCAGATGGCAGCTGACCTGTACAAGGCCGGCGTGCAGCGCCTGAATGTCAGCCTTGATTCCCTGAATCCGCAACGCTTCAAAGAGATAACCCGTGGCGGCGACCTGCAGAAGGTGCTGGCCGGGCTGGATGCAGCGGTGGCGGCTGGTTTTCCGCCCCCAAAGATAAACGTGGTGATCATGCGGGGGATCAATGATGACGAGATCCTCGAATTTGCTGAACTGACCCGCAGCCGCGGCTGCTCAGTCCGTTTTATCGAATATATGCCGGTGGTTAAGGAAGATGGCTGGCAGAGGCTCTGTTTTTCCGGTGAAGAGGTGCTGCAGCGAATTAAGGAGCAGCACCAGTTAGAACCGGTCAACAAGGGTGATTTCGCCGGGCCATCCCAGGATTATCGTATACCTGGTGCAACAGGAAGCATCGGCATCATTACTGCCGTGTCGGGCCATTTCTGTGTAGACTGTAATCGAATCAGGGTTACAGCTCGGGGGCAGGCCAAGGGCTGTCTGTTCAGTGATAAAAAGACCGATCTGCTGCCGTTTCTGCGACCGCCTGATTGCCAAGCACTCTGTGGTGCCTTGCAGCGGATTGTTGCTTCAAAACCGGAAGGGCACGGCATCCGTTGCGGTGAGTACGAGCATAGTAACTTCAGTATGGCCCAGATAGGAGGGTGATGATATGGCAGAGGTGATTGCGGTCTGCATCAGTGAAAATAAAGGTGAGCGCAAGAAGCCGGTGGCGTCGGTTGAACTGCGGGTGGACCACGGTATTGTGGGGGATGCCCATGCCGGAGACTGGCATCGTCAAGTCAGCCTGCTGGCTCAGGAAAGCATCGACAAGATGCGTGCTCTGGGGCTGGATGTCACCAGCGGCGACTTTGCTGAGAACATCACCACCAGCGGGATTGAGCTGGTCTCCCTTCCCATCGGTAGTTGTCTGCAGATCGGGGAAACCCTGCTGGAGGTGACCCAGATCGGTAAGGAATGCCATACCCGCTGCGCCATCTTTTATCAGGCCGGTGACTGTGTCATGCCTAAGGAAGGGATCTTTGCCAAGGTGATCAGGCCGGGCAGCATCAGGCCGGGGGACAGGATAGAGCGGGTTGCGGCGCCGATCCGTATTGAATGGCGACATTATGACAAGGCCGGTGCAACCTGCGACCGTTGTGGTTATACCGGTGCCAATCTGAAGCAGGTAATAGCCGGGTATGCCGGGCAAGGGGTGGTGATCGAGCTACAGGAAACCCTTTTGAACGAGGAACAGATCAGTCAGTCAAACCTGGTGCTGATCAATGGCCTACCGTTGGAGGAACTGCTGGCTGCAACGGTTGGGGAGTCTGACTGTCCCTCCTGCAGCTGCCTGACCGGCTCTGCAACCAGTTGTCGCACCGTGCAATGTGGCGGCGAACTGTTTGAGGAACTGACACCGGAACTGTTCAGGAAGGGGATTGAGGTCGTGTTACGTCGTTAGCAGCGTTTCCGCTGAGTGATGTTTTATCCAAAAACGGCATTTCGGCATTTTGCCGCAAAAGAGCACAATAAAATCAAATAATAACATATGGTTAACTATGTTTTGTGCAACACCTTACAGGTGTGTTTGGAATGCAGTCTAACTATCTGCAGCTCTTTGTGATCTATGCGTTCTGTGGCGGCTAACTGCTTTTTCTAGTTTTATAGGTTTATTAGCTGTGGTTGTACTTGGTCAGTCCAGATGTGCCCGCCAGATTAAATTTCTGCTCATATTTCCCCGCGTCCTTTTAATAATTAAAAAAATCTTAATTTGCTTGTCAGGCACCCATCTCGCTGTTAAATTCAGTTTGGTCTGATTGTAACTGTTTGATATAAATATATAAATTATTGAATATGGTGGCATGTTAAATGTCTGTCTGCTGTATTCTGTTTTGCTGTAAACCAACACACAAGGAGGAACGTATGAAATTGCTTCGCCCACTATTGTTGCTGTTCGCCGGGCTGCTTGCTGCCGTCGGTGCGGTGTCGGCAGCGACTGATCACAAGGATTTCATTGATGGTCAGTTTAAAGATGGTTCGGAAGTTACCAAAAAGTGTCTTGAGTGTCATGATAAGCAGGCTGGAGATTTTATCAAAACCCAGCACTGGAACCTGAAGGGGGTTCCCAATCATGTGAAAGGTCTTGAGAAGAGTGGTAAACTCTACGGCAAGACCAACATGACCAATAACTACTGCACGACCATCTTTGCCGGCAAGGATGGTCTTCCCCGCGAATCATGCCTCAAGTGCCATGCCGGCTACGGCTGGAATCGAAACAAGTTTGATCACAATGACAAGACGAAAATCGACTGTCTGGTCTGCCACGCGGCAAAAAGTTATGACCGCTCTGCAGTCGGCTGTGAAGTTGATATGAAGGGTATTACAACCGGCAAGGTAAATCTGACTGAAGCTGCAAAAAGCGTGGGTCAGAAGCCGACCCTTAAAAACTGCGGTTTCTGCCACTTCTACGGGGGTGGTGGTGATGGCGTGAAGCATGCCGGGCTGGATTCAACCATGGAAACAGCAGACCGCAAGCTTGATGTCCATATAGCCAAGAAGGAAAAGGGTGGTGCCGGGCTGCTCTGTGTTGACTGTCACAAGGCCAAAGATCACAAAATCTCAGGTGCATCCAGCCAGATGGCCCACTATGACGCACGGGTAAGCTGTACGGATTGTCACAGCGGTGCCAAAGCTCCCCATAAAAACTCCAAGAATAAGGCGATTCTGGATGCCCATGCGGCTTCAGTTGCCTGTCAGACCTGCCACATTCCGATGTTGGCTCGTGGCCAGGCCACCAAGACTTCCTGGTTCTGGTCTGACGTGGGTAAAAATCTGAAAGTTGATGAGCAGTTTGACCAGGAAACTTTCCAGAACCGTAAAGGTTCCTTTACCTGGAACATGAACTTTATGCCTACCTATGCCTGGTATAATGGCAAAATTGAACGTTACATGGTGGGCGACAAGATTAAAGACCCCTCAAAAGTAGTAACCATGACCGGACCGGTGGGGGACATCAAGGATAAAACTGCCAAGATTTATCCCTACAAGACCCACTTGGGAAGTCAGCCAATGGACAGCGTCTATAAGTACCTGAGTACCTTCCAGCAGTACCAGTCACTCTGGGTTCACTTCAACTGGGAGAAGGCTCTTAAGGATGGAGCCCAGGGCGAAGGCCTTCCGTACAGTGGGAAGTATCAGTTTGTAAAGACCATTGCGTATATCTCTGCCCAGCACCAGGTAGCGCCGAAGGAAGATGCCCTGCAGTGTGGTGATTGCCATATGGGCGCCAAGCGGATGGACTGGAAGGCACTGGGTTACAAAGGTGATCCAATGACCATTGGTGGCCGGTCAGCTGGCAAGAAGAAGTAAGTTGTAAGCGGTTGTACGCCTGCCGACACTGGCATAGCCCGGAACCCCTTTCCCGGTTGTGTCGGTGGGCGTACATTTACGCACTTGACTCCCGATGGCACCAAAGAGTATATGATTGTTTAGTCATATACTCTTTGTGTTTAAACGGAGAACATCATGATCAAGCAGTTTGCCGATTACGTTACCTTTCACCTGATGGGCCTCACGCCGGGCAGCCACGGTGGTGAGGCCCTCAATTTCTTCATCTACGATACCATCAAGATCTTCCTGCTCCTGACCAGCATCATCTTTGTAGTGGCAATCATCCGCTCGTCCTTCCCTCCAGAAAGAACCAAAAGAATCCTTTCACATAATCGTGAATATGTCGGCAATGTCATGGCAGCGCTGCTGGGGATTGTTACGCCATTCTGCTCCTGTTCGGCTGTGCCGCTGTTTATCGGTTTTGTGGAGTCTGGCGTGCCGCTGGGGGTAACCTTTTCTTTCCTGATCTCTTCTCCTATGGTGAATGAGGTGGCCCTGATCATGCTCTGGGGGATGTTTGGCTGGAAGATCGCCCTGATCTACATCGGTACCGGCCTGTTGGTGGCGATTGTGGCCGGGATTGTGATCGGCAGGTTAAAGATGGAAAAATATGTGCAGGATTATGTCTGGGAGATGCAGGTGGGGAAGCAGGAGATAGAGGAACTGACCTTTCGGGACAAGCTGGTCTATGCCCGTGACTACACCCGTGACCTGCTGAAAAAGATCTGGCCCTATGTGGTGATCGGGGTCGGGCTGGGGGCCTTTATCCATGGCTATGTGCCCCAGGATTTTCTGGCAAAGTGGGCCGGACGTGATAATCCCTTTGCTGTGCCGGTTGCTGTTGCACTGGGGGTGCCGCTTTACTCCAACGCAGCCGGAGTGATCCCGATCGTGTCTGCCCTGACTCAAAAGGGGATGGCGATCGGTACGGTGCTGGCCTTTATGATGGCGGTTACGGCGCTGTCACTGCCGGAGGCAATTATCCTCAGCAATGTCCTGAAACGGAAACTGCTGGTGACGTTTTTTTGTATTGTGGCAACTGCTATTGTGTTTGTGGGGTATCTGTTCAACATCATATTGTAAAGGAGCATGAATCATGAAACTGGAAGTCCTGGGAACCGGCTGTGCAAAATGTAAGACGTTGTTGGAAAATGTGAAGAAGGCAGTGGAAACATCAGGCAAAGAGGCTGAGATCGTCAAGGTTGAGGATATTCCCTCCATTATGAAGTACGGTGTGATGAGCACCCCGGCTTTGGTGAAGGACGGCAAAGTGCTGTTTTCCGGCAAACTGGCTACGGCAGATGAGATTGCAGGGATGCTCTGATGCGGATACTTGTTGCCCTGATCTGTCTTTTAACCGCAACCAGCGCCTTTGCCGAGCTTCCTTCCGGCAACCAGTTTACCATCCAGGCGGCCCTGACCTCCGGACGTCCCACTCTGGTGGATTTTGGCGCTCGCAGTTGTATCCCCTGCAAGAAGATGGCCCCGATCCTGGAACAGCTGGAAAAGGAGTACAAGGGCAGGGCCAATGTTATCTTTGTGGATGTCTGGAAGGATAACAAGATTGGTGGTGCCTACCGGGTGCAGATGATTCCGACCCAGATCTTCTTTGATGCCAAGGGGAAGGAAACCGGTCGTCATATCGGTTTTATGGATCGTCAGCCGATCATTGATACCCTCACCAAGCTGGGTGTGAAATGACCTTTCTGGACAATCTGGAACAGGTTGTCACCCTCTATCCGCTGCTGGCCTTTGGTGCGGTTTTTCTGGCCGGGGTGCTGTCATCGGCATCCCCCTGCGTGCTGGCCACCATCCCGCTGGTGGTTGGTTTTGTGGGCGGTTATGCCGATGGTGATCGCTGGAAGGCGTTCCGCTACTCGCTGGCCTTTATCCTGGGCCTGTCGCTGACCTTTACCGCCTTTGGCGCTGCCGCCGGCATGTTGGGCACCATGTTTGGTACGGTGGGTGGCTGGTGGTACGTGGTGGCCGGGATTGTGGCCTTGGTGATGGGTGGGCAGATGATCGGCCTGTACGAGATCAGGCTGCCGATCAAGCGGGAGTTCAAGCCTAAACAGGGCGGTATTGTCGGCTCATTCATCCTGGGGCTGTTCTTTGGGGTGGTCTCATCACCCTGCGCCACGCCGGTGCTGGTGGTGATCCTGACCTACGTGGCCACCAAGGGGCAGGTGCTGTACGGCACAGCGCTCCTGTTTGTTTACGCCATTGGCCACTGCCTGCTGATGCTTGTAGCAGGAACCTTTACCGGGTTTATCGAATCGTTTGTAAAGCAAAAGGGAATTATTGATTTTTCTGCCTGGGCCAAGCGTTTCGGTGGGGCAGTGGTTGCCGGAGTGGGTATCTATCTGCTCTGGATGGCCTGAAAAAACTGCTGTACTAAAAACTGATAAGGAGCGGAGTATGCCTGACCGGCAAACCTATCGTATACACCTGCGGGGCTTCATCTCACTCTTGACCGCGCTAAGCTTTTTGATCATGACGGTTTCTGGGATCATCCTATTTATAACCCCTCAGGGGAGGGTGGCTTACTGGCTGGACTGGACCTTCTGGGGAATCAGCAAGGCCCAGTGGGGAGATATGCATATCACCACCAGTCTGCTGTTTGCCCTGGCCGGACTGTGGCATACCTGGTTAAACTGGCGCGCACTGGTCAGCTACTTCCAGGACAAGGTCAAAAAGACGGTTGCCCTGAAGGCAGAGCTGGCTGTTGCTGCGGTGATCACCATCTTCTGCACGATAGGGGGGATCTACAAAACTCCGCCGCTCAGCTATGTCCTGAGCTTGAATGACTACATCAAGGAATCATGGGTCAAGACGCCTGAAGATGAACCGGTCATCAGCCACGCAGAACTGCTGTCCATCAGTAATTTTTTGAACAAGGTGGATATTGAGCTTGAGCCAGCATTTGAACTACTGAAGAAACAGGGCATAAAAGTCGCTGGACCTGAAGAGAAGCTCCTTGCTATTGCCAGAAACAATCGTACCTCGCCTTCAGCGATATACAAGCTGTTGAAGACCCTGGAGAAGAAAAAGGCTGTATCTGCTTCTGCCGCCATGCCACAGCAAGAAGGAGCAAAAAAAATACCACTATCCAGCACGCCAACAACAGGGGAATCTGCACCACCTGCTTCAAAAACCTGGACACTGGAACTGGTGCAAAAGGAGTTTGAAGGGAAAGGTGTTGGCCGCAAGACCCTGGCTGATATCTGCCGGGAGCATGGACTTGAGCAGGGGGCAATTATCAAAAAGCTGGCGGCAAAAAATATAACGATGGCTTCCGGTGATACCTTGAAGAAAATTTCAGAAGAAAGAGGAGAGCTGCCGATTGATGTTCTGAAGGTTGTTCTGGCAGGAGAAACTGTTCGCTAACTACACCAAAAAGGAGCGCTGCATCATGAAAAAACTGATTGCCCTGACACTCTTGTTACTTGCCGGAGCTGGTCAGGTAAATGCTGCTGATAACCAAACGGAAGCATTTGACCTCTTTCTTGCTGATTTCAATTATGAAATAAGGGCTGATATGAAGGCCAGTAGCAAACAGTTGATAAAAATGATTGAAGAGAAAAAGGCGATTTTGCTGGATATTCGTTTTGCGGAAGAGGTAAAGGTCTGGAAAATGGGGTTTGGGCTGCAGATTCCGCTGAATGAACTGCCCAAGCGGTACAGGGAGCTGCCCAAGGACAAGATCATCGTCACCGCCTGTCCCCACAAGGACCGCTCTTCCCTTGCCATGGCCTATCTGCGGACCAAGGGTTATAATGCCCGTTATCTGACTGATGGTCTGACCGGTTTGGCAGAGTCGTTGCGTGGTGATGACGCTAAAGAGTTTCGTGAGGATACCGGTTGCTGCCCGTAATAGAAATATCTTGATGTAGAGTGCAGTAAAGCAATCGGGAAAGAAGGAGGACGGCATGAGCTGGCATACTTTGCTGGCACTGATCCTTATCTGTGTAGCATCAGGTTGTACGAGCTTGAACACTAATGTGCCGCGTGTGCCGTCATATGCCTTTGAACGGCCGGAAGAGACCGTGCTTGGCCGTAATTTTGCCGAATTTCTCGTCAATTCACCTGCACAATCAGGATTCCGCTCGCTGGTGTCCGGTGAAGAAGCCTTTATTGTTAGGGCAGCCACCGCTGAGGCTGCACAAAAAACACTTGATCTCCAGTATTTTATCGTTGCCAATGATGCCACAGCTACGCTCCTGCTCTACCGCGCTCTGCAGGCCGCTGAGCGGGACGTCAGAGTCCGTATACTGGTGGATGACGTTGGCACCAGTGATAATTATGATTTGCTGTCTACTATTGATGTCCATCCGAACATTGAGGTGCGGACGTATAATCCCTTTTCTAGCCAAGGTCTCTGGGGTGTCTTCAGGGTCCCTGAGTACCTTGGTAACAGTAGTCGCCTGAATCGGCGCATGCACAACAAATTGTGGATTGCTGACAACGCCGTGGCTGTGATCGGGGGGCGCAATCTGGGTGATGCCTATTTTGCGTTTAATCGGAGCAACAACTTTGCTGATCTTGATGTTTTTATGGCGGGACCGCTGGTCAGGGACGTTTCAAACAGCTTTGATGCCTACTGGAATAACGCTACAGCCGTTCCGATCAAAGTTGTTTCATCTGCAGTAAGTGAACCGGACGAACTGGCTGCAATCCAGGAGCAACTTAAAACGAGAGCCGAGAAGTTCCGTTATACGCATTATGCCAAGGCGTTGCGCGACACGGATTTTAGACGCCTGCTGCGTAGTGGTAAGCTTGCTCTCCAGACAGCACCGGCTGCAGTGTTGCAGGATTCGCCGGAGAAGAATCTGACGCAGGGAAAAGAGCAGCCTGTGATCGTTGCCATCCGTTCCACCATCCTTTCAGCCAGGCGCGAAGCACTGCTTGTCTCGCCTTATTTTGTGCCAAGCGAACGTGGCGTGACTGGTCTCTGTTCCCTTGCTAAAAAAGGCGTGCGTGTGCGAATCCTGACCAACTCGCTGGCATCAACGGATGTGCCGATAGTCCATGCTGGTTATGCCCGCTATCGCCCGCGTCTTTTGGCTTGTGGTGTAGAGTTGCACGAACTGCGACCTGGTGTGAAATCGGCGAGGAAGAAGCTCTCCTTAGGTACAACCCTACATGCCAAGGTGGTGATTGTCGATCGTTCGACGCTCATTGTCGGTTCGATGAATCTCGATCCGCGCTCACGTCTGCTGAATACCGAAGTGGCGGTGCGGATCGAAAACTCTGTAATGGGGGAAGAACTGAGTGAGCTTTTTGAAGAAGCTGTATCGTCTGACCAGTCATACCGAGTCGAGCTTACTGAACCAGGCAATGCCTCATCTGCGCTTGTGTGGGTGGGTGAAGAGAACAAAAAAACTGTGCGTCTTGACGGTGAACCGATGGCCAGCGTGTGGCGACATTTTGTCAGCGGCCTGCTAGGGAGCATGGCCCCAGAAGAACTGTTGTGATCCAACACAATGTACTTTCAGGAGCAATAAGCGATGTCAGATACGACAACCTGCGTTTCCCCCTGCGGGTTTTTTCGCTTTTGACCGCCTTGAACTTTCTGGTTATGGCAATATCTGGCGTTAGAAAAGGAACTATATAAATGGACATGCTGGGATACAGTGCGGAAGTATTAAAGGCCATTGCCCAACCGACCCGATTGAGAATCATCGAACTGCTGCGGGATGGTGAGCATTGTGTCTGCGAGATTTTTCCTGCCATTGGTCATGAACAGTCCAACACCTCCCGCCATCTGCAGACCATGCTGAAGAGTGGCATTCTTAACCAGCGCAAGGATGGCCTGAAGATCTACTACTCCCTGCGGTACCCGGAGGTGCTGGAGATAGTGCAGCTAGCCGGTCAGATTGCAGCCCATGAGGCAGCTAGCCGGTCTGAACTCTTTAATCGGAAGGAGATGAGATGAGATCTGGCATTTTTTCCTGAGATGTTGCTGATTATATCATGGAGGCAAAGATGACCATTCAGTACGAACCGATTGGGGTTATTCATACCCCTTTCAGCGATCTTCAGGGAATGCCGATCCAACCCACTGCCGCAGCTGCTGCACAGGGCACCGTGGAGATATTCCCGCAATTTCAGGCGGGGCTCAAGGATCTGGAAGGCTTTTCACATATCATACTGCTGTATCACTTCCATAAAAGTCAGGGATACCGATTGCAGGTAGTTCCGTATCTTGATACGCGTGAGCACGGCGTGTTTGCCACACGGGCTCCCAAGCGTCCAAATCAGATTGGCCTTTCCATAGTCAGGCTGCTGGGGATTGAACAGGGTCGATTGCAGATCGAGCAGATTGACGTGCTGGATGGTACCCCGTTGCTTGATATTAAGCCGTTCGTGCCCGACTTCCAGTCCTTTAAGGATGTCAAAACCGGTTGGCTTGAAGAGGTAAAGGGGCGGCTGGCAACCACCACGTCTGATAGCAGATTTACCTATCTTAAGTATAAAGACTGATTCATGCCTTGCGTTATTTGCAAGCCTGTAACCGGACGTTGATTGCATTAAATCCTTATTTCTTCATAATTCTTCACAATTTAATCATACGATCTTTACCAGTTGTTGCTAATGATGTCGGCATTATATGTTTGAAAGGAAGGGACTGATGGCATTGGTACTGGCTGAACAGGTGAGTAAAACCTATCAAACCGGAGCAACCGAGGTGGAGGCGCTCAAAGGTGTTAGCTTCCAGATAGGCGCTGGTTCTTTTGTCTCCTTTGTGGGGCCTTCCGGCAGTGGCAAGACAACACTGCTTAACCTGATAGGCTGTCTTGATCAGCCTACAGCCGGCCACCTGAGCGTTGTGGGTACTGATGTGGCGACACTTGACCGCACCACCGGCGCGGCGTTTCGCGGTGCAGAGATGGGATTTATC
>NZ_JAOTRZ010000056.1 GCF_030247655.1 Trichlorobacter sp.
GGGTAACACTGGGTTTGGCACGGCGAAGCGTCAGCGGGCTCAGCCGTTCTCCTTTGCCGCCTGCAAGAACCATGGCTATCGTATTTCTGCCAAGATTTAATCCATCGTACATGTTGACGCTCCTTCTTGCTTACTGTTGTTGGCTTTAGCTTATCCTTTAGCGCCAAGCTGTCAAGCATGCAAGTTGGATTTTTATTTTGTTGATGGTGGTATGAAAAAAGTATGGGCAGGAAAGTCATACCCGTGTTGCATGGTTCGGACTCTTTTTCTAAAACGGGTGAATGCTTCGTCGTTTCAAACCTTAGCTCACTGATATCACTATCGGTTTTTAGATGGAACAGGTGGGGTGGGAAGCTGTAGTAATTTTTCCCCGGAAGCAGCTGATTTACTGGCGTTGTTGACTGCCTCCGAGGAAAGTATGCCTTTTATGAAATGACGTTCAACGAAGAGGTGCCACTACCTGAACTGCTGCCCTGCAACTGCTTAAGCAGGTTGGAAAGGCTGGTTTGATCAGCGTTCTTCAACAGCGATGCAAGGGCGCTTTGCAGGGCGCTACTGCTTTCGTCAGAATTGCTGCTACCGGATTGGGCCTGTTGGGGAGGTGGCGGTGGAGGTCCCATGCTCTTCATCATGGTGTCCATTTCATCGCTGTTCAGTGCGCCATCGCTGTCACTGTCATATTGGGTGATCAGTGTGGAGGCGTCCTGAGATTGGCCGGTCATTTCTGCTAGCTTGTCCAGCATGGTCTGCAGCTCATCAGAAGAAAGAGCGCCGCTGCTATCACTATCCACTTTACTGAACATCTCTTCCGGTTTAGGCGGTGGTGGAGGTGGTGGCCCCTGTTTGCCGTTTATTGCAGAGCTGCTGCTGATTGAGCTGTCATCTTCATCATCCGATGACGAACTTTGCATCTGTTGCAGCATGGAGATCAGGCTGGATACCAGGTCCTGGCCGGAGTTGGAGAGGTACGAGGCCAGGGATGTGGTGTCCAGGCCGCTGGATTGGTTGCCGGACTGATCTTCATTGTTCAGCATTGCATCGCGCTCATGTTTGGGCTTGATGCTTTCCATCAGGCTGTCCATCTCATCGCTGTTCAGTGATCCATCGCTGTCGCTGTCATACTGGGACAGGAGAGAGGAAGCATCCAGGGTTTTACCGCTGTCCTCAGAGATCTTGTCGGTCAGGGCGGTTAGTTCTGTTTGCGAGATACTGCTGTTGCCGTCACTGTCAACTTTGTTGAACAGCTCCTGTTTTCTCTTCTGCTGGTCGATGCCAAACAGGCTGCTGATACTGCTGCTGATACTGCTGATACTACTCATGGCGGGCCTCCTTAGGGTGTGATGTGCAAAGGGTCGTTACTCTACCTATCGGATATAATTTGCAGGATATTCGTTAAGTGTGGCGGTGGTTGGGTAAAGTTTTGTAACCCGCCTTCGGCTACAAATCTTTACAGACGAAGTTGTTCGGGGGCTTTATACTGCACAGACTGATTTTAGCGGCTGGAGGGTGGAGTAGATGCAAAGCAGAATTCTGGTGATTGACGATGATCGTGACCTGTGCAGCTTGCTCGCTGACTATCTGAGCGCAGAAGGCTTCACCATTGAGGCGGTTCATGATGGCAGCCAGGGGGCTGCACAGGCCTGCGCCCAAAACTATGATCTGGTGGTACTGGATGTGATGCTGCCCGGCCTGAACGGATTTGAGGTGCTGCGTAAGATCAGGGCCGGGTCAGCGGTTCCGGTGGTGATGTTGACCGCTCGGGGAGAAGAGGTTGACCGGATTGTGGGGCTTGAGCTGGGGGCGGATGACTATCTGCCAAAACCGTTTAATCCGCGTGAGCTTGTGGCCCGTATCCGTGCCATTCAAAGACGTTCAGCTGCCCATCAGAGAAATGATGCCGTGCTGGAAACCGTTCTGGTCGTAGGGGATCTGACCCTTGATCCTGGTCGTCGTGCTGTGTTGCAGGGGGGACAGGAGCTGCCGCTTACCTCAGTCGAGTTTTCGGTGCTGGAGGTGCTGATGACACAGGCTGGTCGGGTGGTCAGCCGTGAAGAACTTTGTAATCAGGCCTTGGGGCGGCAGCTTAATTCCTATGACCGTAGCATAGATGTCCATGTCAGCAGTCTGCGCCGTAAACTGGGGCCTGCCAAGGATGGCAGTGAGCGGCTTAAAAGTGTGCGGGGGGTAGGCTATATCTATCTGCGTCCCACAGTGGAAGAGTCTCTCTGATGCGGTCACTTTTTGTCAGGCTGTTTTTCTGGTTCTGGCTGACTGTGGTGTTGTCCGGCGGTATCTTCTTTCTGGTTGCCATCAAGACCAGACCGGAATTCCCTCCGCGCCCTCCTGTTTCGTTTCATCGGGAACAGCAGGCCGGTGATCCAACACAGCCCGGTATGCAGCAACCAGCTCCTTTGCCACCATCTGCGGTCCACCATCCAGAACCACCGCCCCATGGTTTTCCCGGTTTTCCGTTAATAGCCCAGCTGGTCATCTACTTTGTGGTGGGCGGGCTGGCCTGTTATCTGCTGGCCTGGCGTCTGACTGCGCCGATCCGGCGTCTGCGCAGGGCTGCTCAACAGCTTGCACAAGGCGATCTGACGGCACGGGCTGGTTTTGGAGCAGATGCCAGAGGTGATGAAGTAGCTGATCTGGGACGGGATTTTGATCGGATGGCTGAGCAGCTTGAGGTTTTGATGTCGGCCCAAAAACAGCTGGTGCGGGATATTTCCCATGAACTGAGATCGCCCCTGGCTCGCCTCAACGTGGCGCTTGGTCTGGCACGTCGGGAGGCTCCGGTATCTGCTGCGGCAGCCTTTGACCGGATCGAGCAGGAGTCGGACCGCCTGAACCAGATGATCAGTGAACTGCTGACACTGACGCTACTGGAAAGTGGCAGTAAGACTCTGGAAAAGAAACAGGTGGATCTTGCAGCTTTGACCGCAGAGGTGGTGCATGATGCAGACTTTGAGGCTGCAGGCAGTGGACGAAGCGTACAGTTGATGGCTACACCGGTGCCGCTATTGCCAGGCAATTATGAGCTTCTGCGGCGAGCATTGGAAAATGTTGTGCGTAATGCCGTACGGTATACCGCTCCCGGCACCGTTGTGGAAGTCCGTCTGGAGCCGGATGGCACTGAGCAGGTCTGTCTGCGGGTGCGGGATCATGGGCCGGGGGTGCCGGAAGACGCCCTTTCGGCAATATTTAAACCATTTTTCAGGGTTGCAGAGGCACGGGATCGCCAGAGTGGCGGTACCGGTATCGGGCTTGCTATCACTGCTGGCACGATCAGGCATCACGGTGGCTCCGTTACTGCCCGTAATCTGGCCGAAGGTGGACTTGAGGTGTTGATCAGGTTACCATTGCCAGTTTGTTAATGGTCGCGCTGCCTGGGTTTGGAATGCCGCTAACTGTGTATCCACCTCTTGAACTTCAAACCAGTTGTTTTTCCCGTCACTATCATCTCTAGGGTAATCACCTCATTTTCATCTATCGCATGAGGTGCTAGTATAGACGCGCCTAAATACTCATCTCGTCTGTCGTTATTCTGCCGGTAATGCTGATTCCGGTCTCCGCTGCTGTTGCCTGAGTTGATGCAGGAGGTTTTAATGCTTGTAGATGTTAAAATCCTGGCTGTTGATGATGATAATTTTAACCTGCAGATAATCAAGGCTATGCTGGAAGATGTTAAGGCTACTATTTTTACCGCCAGTAACGGTCAGGAAGCTCTGGATCTGCTGGAATCCACCCCTGGTATAGATATTGTGCTGCTTGATCTACAGATGCCGGTTATGGATGGCTTTGAGGCGCTGCAGCGGATCAAACTTAACTTTACCCTGATGCATATCCCGGTAATAGTTGTCACTGCCGATCAGCAGGAAGTGACCAGGGTTCTGGAACTGGGTGCCAATGATTTTCTGGCCAAACCGTTTAACCCGGATGAGCTGCGCTTGCGGGTCATGAACCATGTCCGCAGTAAAAAATACCATGACATTATCAATAACATGAATGTCACCCTTGAGACGGAAGTTGCCAAAAAGACTGCGGACCTGCGGGATGCCCTGGCTCTGTCTCAGGAGGCGGAATATGAGATCTGTCTGCGCCTTGGCCGTGCCTCTGAATTCAGGGATATGGAAACCGGTATGCATACCCGCAGGATCAGTGAGATGTCAAAGACCCTGGCATTGCTGGCCGGTCTGCCGGAAGAACAGGCTGAGCTGCTGCGTTTTGCCTCCCCTCTGCATGATGTGGGCAAGATCGGTATCCCGGACCGGATATTGCTCAAACCGGGTAAACTGGATGAGACCGAGATGCAGATCATGAAGCTGCATACCACCATCGGCGGGCGGATACTGTCGGAAGGGGAGCGTTTTCACTCCCTTGAGGCTGGCTGCACAGTGGCGTTGCAACATCATGAAAAATGGGATGGCAGTGGTTATCCTGCCGGGTTAAAAGGTGAGGAGATCCACATCTTTGCCCGGATCGTGATGATTACCGATATCTTTGATGCATTGGCCTCAGATCGTCCCTACAAGAAGGCCTTCCCGATTGAAAAAATACTTACCATTATGGAAGAGGGCAGGGAGATCTTTTTTGATCCAAAGCTGTTGCAGTTTTTTATGGATAACCTGCAGCAATTTATTGCCATTCGTGACCGGCTAAAGGACCAGCAGGATGAATCGGATCCTCTTCTTGAGCTGCTTAATATTACTTGAATCATGGGGGAAAACAATGGCCAGACAATCGTATGTCTCTTCGCTTCTGCTGTTTTTGCTGCTCATTGGTTTGGCATGCCCGGTCATTGCAGCGCCAGCAGGTAACAGTCTGCTGATCTATTGCGGTATTACCATGGTGCGGCCGATGACTGATATTGCCCGTCAGTTTGAAAAGCAGGAAAAGATCAGCATTGCCATTGCCCAGGGTGGTTCGGAAGATCTCTATCAGAGCGCTAAAAAGAGCCAGAAGGGGGATCTCTATCTGCCGGGTGAGCCTGTCTTCAGAATCAAACATCAGCCTGAAGGGTTGCTGGGTGAGTACACGGTGCTGGGCATGAACCAGATGGCGCTGATGGTTAAAAAAGGTAATCCCAAAAAGGTTAAGCCAGATTTGAAAGAGCTGCTGCGCAAAGGCTTGGTAGTGGTACTGGGGAGCAGCGAAAGCGGCAGCGTCGGGGTCGAAGCACGACGGATTCTGACCCAGGCCGGCTTATATCCCAAGGTGGCTGCAAAAGTGGCGCAGATGATGCCTGATTCACGTTCCATAATGGCTGCCATGCGTCGTGGAGATGCCGATCTGACCATGAGCTGGCGCGCCACCGGTTATTTTCCTGATAACGCACCCAGCGTTGATGTGTTGGATCTGCCACCCTCGATTGCGCCGCCTCAGGAGCTGCAGCTGACCCTTCTGAATTTCTCTCAAAACAAGGCCATGGCCCGTAAATTTATGGAGTATGCCGCAGGTCCCCAGGGACAGACAATTTTTCGACGCTATGGCTTTATTACGGTTTCAAAGGCTGGACGCTAACCTGGTATGGCAATCGATTTCAAACAACCTGCTACCATGATCAGTTCTGCCTCCCGGGCAACCCGCCTGCTTTTCCTGCTAATCGGACTGTTTTTAATCGGCTTTACGGCATTGATCGCAGTTAACGTGGTTATCGGGCGCCTGATGGAGGAGCTGGAACACCGGGGCAATAACGAGCAGGTCCGCCTGTTTATTGGCGAAGTGCTAGTTGACGATATAAAAGGGATGGAGCTTGATTTTAACCGGATGGTCGCTTCGGTCAGCACAGCCGAGCAGGGGCGTTTGAGATCAGCCATCAAGGAGAAAACACTCAAGCTGGAACATGACCTGCTGGTGTTAAAAGATGGTGGCCGGGTTGAACGGACGCTTGATCTGAATATTGAAGGGATTGATAACCTGAATGAACAGGTTACCTATACACCCCGTGCTGATGATCCCCACAACATGCTTGAGTTGATCGAGATTGGCCCACACCTGGACAAAGTGCGGGAGAAGGCTGATGAGCTGACCTTTTTACTGGCCAAACGGGAGCAGGCCCGAGAAACGGCCAATGCTGCCAAATTGCTTGAAATAGAAGAAAAGCTGAATGTTTTTTACAAGCATGTGCCCTCGCTGTTCATACGTCTGAACGAAAATGCCAACCGACTCTACTATGAAAGCAATAATCGCATTACCGTACTGAGAGAAGAGCTGGCTGCACGGCGGCTGCTGTACAAAAATATTCAGACGGGCTTAGGGGGCAGCATTGTCCTGCTGGTTATGATCAGCGGTATCCTGCTGGCCCGTCAGCTGGCCTTGGTTAATATTCAGCTGATGCAGTCCGGCGAAGAGATGCGGGTTGCCAAAGAACAGGCAGAGGCCAGCAGTCGTGCCAAAAGTGAGTTTCTGGCCAATATGAGCCATGAAATCCGTACCCCAATGAACGGTGTTCTGGGGATGACCGAGCTGCTGATGGATTCAGAACTGAATCCACAGCAGTACGACTATCTCAAGTCGGTCAAGATTTCTGCAGAAAACCTGATGGATATCATTAATGATATCCTGGACTTTTCAAAGATAGAGATGGGCAGGCTGGAGACAGAAACAGTTCCCTTTATGTTGCGCAGTATGCTGGGGCAGACCCTGCGTACCCTGGCGGTGCGGGCAGGACAGAAAGGGCTTGAGCTGGTCTTTCAGGTTGATCCCGATGTGCCGGACAGTCTGCTGGGTGATCCCGGACGGTTGCGTCAGGTGCTGTTAAATCTATCCGGTAATGCGGTCAAGTTTACCGAACAGGGTGAAATTGAACTGCTGGTGTCAAAACAGCAGTCGCTGCCGGATGGTGATGTTTTACTGCGTTTTGAAGTGCGGGACAAAGGGATCGGGATTAACCCGGAGCATCTGCAGCGTATCTTTGCTCCCTTTGAGCAGGCTGATCTTTCCACAACTAAAAAGTTTGGTGGTACCGGTCTTGGTTTGGCTATCTGTCGCCGTCTGGTGCAGTTGATGGGTGGGGAGATCGGCGTGGAAAGTGTGCTTGGCCAGGGTAGTACCTTCTGGTTTACCCTGCGTTGCCGGGTGCAGGATAAGGTGCAGCATGAAGCCCAGCAATCCACCGCCCTGCAGGGGATTGTCGCACTGGTGGTGGATGATGTGGCCATTAACCGGCAGCTGCTGAAAGGTTTTCTGGGACGTTGGGGGGTAGAGGTGCTTACGGCAGCAACTGCTGAAGAGGCCAGATCCAAGCTGGAGTCTGCGCTGTCTGTCCGGCCGGTGCAATTGTTGCTATCTGATCTGCAGATGCCGGATATAGATGGCTGGACGCTGGTGGAGCAGATCAGAAAAGATGTTCGTTATGATGATCTGAAACTGGTGCTGTTGCCAAGTGCCGGCAAGCGTGGAGACGCCCGGCGTTGTCGCCAGCTGAAGGTTAACGGCTATCTAACCAAGCCGGTGATCCATAGTGAGTTGTACGATGCCTTGAAGGCGATCATACATGGCAAGGAACAGCCTGGCAGTGATCTGGTTACGCGCCATCAGGTGCGGGAGGCCAAGCGTAGTTGCAGGATTCTGCTGGTTGATGATGTCGAGATCAATCGTGAGCTGGCCAAGATTATACTGGAGAAACAAGGACATCAGGTTGTTCTTGCTGTTGATGGTCAGGATGCGCTGGAAAAAGCACGTAATGGTGGACTCGACCTGATCCTGATGGATATCCAGATGCCGGTGATGGATGGTTTTGAAGCCACAAACGAAATCCGTGCCTTTGAACTTGCCCATAAGCGGCAACCGGTACCTATTGTGGCAATGACCGCCTATGCATTGCAGGGCGACAAAGAACGTTGTCTTGCGGCAGGTATGGATGCCTATCTGTCCAAGCCGATCAAAGAGGATGATCTGTTGGCCGTGATTGAACGGATGGTTTCAGGCCAGCCACCACAGCAACCGACTGCTCTTGTCATGCAGGCGGATGTTCAGGTTCAGGATCAAGTGCAACAGCCGGTTTTTGATCGTCAGGCGCTGCTGGTGCGTCTGGGTGGAAATGAGGCGCTCATCCAGAAGTTTGTGGCCATGTTTTTAGACAGTGCCAACGAGCATATGAATCTGCTACGACAGGCCGTTGAAGCAGGTGATGCTGAACAGATGCGGGCCAAGGCCCACGCCATTAAGGGGTCAGCCGGTAACGTGGGGGCCTGTGCCTTGTCTGCAGCGGCGGCTGAGCTTGGAAAGGCGGTCCGTGAAGGGCAGACAGAAGAGTACTCACGGAGAATGGAAGCGCTTAATAAACAGTTTGAGTCGTTTCGTACAGAGTCAGGAGGTAGCTAATGAGGCATTTCAGAATGACTCTGTGGTGTATTATTGTATTGGTGGCGCTTGCTCATGTCCAAAGTGTACATGCGTCTCAGTTAAAACCCACACTGTTGATTTATTGCGGTACTACTATGCTTCGACCGATGCAGGATATCGCGAGAATTTTTGAGCAGCGTGAAGGGGTAAAGGTCAGTTTTGTACAGGGAGGCTCTGCTGATCTGTACAAGAGTGCCGCCAAGAGTCGTCTGGGGGATCTCTACCTGCCAGGTGAGGCCTCTTTTCGTCATGACAATCTGAAGGATGGTCTATTGGGTGAATACCGATTGGTGGGGTACAATCGGCTGGCCCTGATGGTGCAGAAGGGTAATCCCAAAAAGGTTCAACCAGATCCTCGGCAGCTACTTCGTAAAGACCTGCAAATTCTGTTAAGTGGTAGCGATACCTGCAGTTCCGGGCTGGCTGCCAAACGACTATTCACTGAGATGGGAATTTACAACACCCTGTTAAAGAAAGCGGTCATGGTGCTGCCTGATTCCCGGGCTATTGCCACTTCCATGCGACGGGGGGATGCAGATGCCGTTATTACCTGGCAGGGGACTATTCTGTTTGCAGACAGCACAAAGAGCTTTGAGATCATAGCACTTCCCGGCAAGTGGGGTTCGTCTCAGGAGCTGTTGTTGACTCTCTTTACTTTTTCAAAACAGCCTGTATTGGCCCGTAAGTTTATGGACCTTGCAGCAGGGCCTGAAGGTCAGGCTGTTTTCACTAGAAATGGCTTTGGAAAATAGTCCAGGTCGATGCCAAACGAACCATTGAACATAGCAAAAGTAGAAGAACAGCACCCACGTGCCGGCAGGACGGTACTGCTGCTACTGCTGCTGTTTTGCGTCGGTATTGCTTCTACCGTGTTGATTAATGAGCTGTTTAGTCGACTCGAACATCAGCTTGGCCGCAAGGGGAACAATGAACGTTCCCGTCAATTTATTGCCGAGGATATATCCCGCACGGTTACAACGCTTGAACTGGATTTCCTGCGCATGGCAACCTCCACGAATCTGCATCGGCAGCAGATGATCCAACAGACTATTGCAGAACACCTGAAGCGCATTCGGCATGCTCTTGAAGTGCTCCAGAAGGGCGGGAACTTCAAACAGCAGATCGGCCTGAACCTGGAGGGGGTTGATGAAATGTCCCGTCAGGTTGAGTATCAGGCGGACCCTGAAGACAATACCAACCTGCTTGCAGCCATAGAGCTTGAGCCGCATCTTGATCTGATTGCGAAGAAGTCAGAATTGGCCCTTAACTTGCTGGAAAGTCGAGAAAAAGCACGTGATTCAGGTAGGGTCAGTCGTTTGAGTGCTGCAGAACTGGAAACCAAGCTGTTTTTTAAAGAAACCACATCGCTCTTTGTTCGGCTGCATGAGAATACAAATCGTCTCTTCCATGAAAGTACCACCAGGATTGAACAACTTGAGCGGATTCACGCTGAACAGCGGTCTCGTTACCATACCAGTCACACTGCATTGGTGGGGATGATTCTCCTGACCGTGCTGGTTGTTGGCGGGTTGTTGGGTAGACAGATCAGTAATATCACCAGGCGCCTGCAACAGGCTAATTACGATCTGCAGGTTTCCGGTCAGGCAGCCGAGATTGCTCTCAATCTTTCCCGTGAAGCTGAGTATGAAATCTGTTTGCGCCTGGGGCGGGCAGCTGAATTTCGTGACCTTGAAACCGGCCAGCACACCCGTCGAATCAGCGAAATGGCTTCAGCTTTGGCAGGTTTGGCTGGCTTTAACCAGGAGATGGTTGAGTTGCTTCGTTTTGCTGCACCATTGCATGATGTGGGCAAGGTAGGGATACCGGATCATATCCTGTTGAAACCGGGTAAATTGGATGAACATGAGTTGCAGACTATCAGACTGCATACGGTGTTGGGGGAGAAATTGCTGGCAGAGGCGGGTAACTTTCCATCGCTTGAACTGGGGCGGGTGATTGCTGTACAGCATCATGAAAAATGGGATGGAAGTGGATACCCCAATGGTCTGCATGGTGACGAAATTGCTGTGGTCGCACGAATAGTTACTATTGTGGATATCTTTGATGCCCTGCTATCAGAACGTCCGTATAAAAAGCCGTTTAGCCTGGATATGGCGGTGGAGATTATGGAAGAAGGGCGTGGCTCCTTCTTTGATCCTTTGTTGCTACAGCTGTTTTTGGATAACTTGCAAAGGTTTGTAGCCATCAGAAACAATCTTCAGGATCGGGCTGACGAGATTGAGTTGTCACGGCGTCTGTATGCATCATAGCTGTTAGGAACTCCAATGACTGATAGACCAAAAACAGTATCTGAAGACCTGCTAATCGGTCTTCTGTTTGGCCTGGCCGGGTTTTGCCTGAACTGGTTCAAGCTGGAGCTTTTTTTTAACGTTGATTTTCTGTTTGGGTCGATTGTCACTATGGTCGCCCTGCAACGATTTGGTCTCATCAGCGGTGTAACCGCCTCCTTGATCGCCTCACTTGTTACCCTGTTCCACTGGCACCACCCCTGGGCAGTTGTTCTTTTTACTGCTGAACCAGTGCTGGTCTATCTACTGATTAAACGCAAGCGCTTCAGCCTGTTGAATGCAGATATTCTCTACTGGTTTACCGGTGGCTTGCTGCTTGTCTGGCTGTTCTATCATCACCTGATGGGCTTTGCTCCTCTGGCTACGCTGGTGATTGCCCTTAAACAGGGGATTAACGGTGTTTTCAATACCCTGCTGGCAAAAGGGATCTGTCTGTTGCCCTGGATGACCAACCGGAATATACGGCAGCAAAAACCGGCTTTGCGGGAACTGCTGTTTGTGGGGTTGGCCGCTCTGGTGCTGGTGCCTGCCTTTGGATTCGGTTGGTTTACGATTCATGATGGCTTCAAGCGTGATTTCAGAATTGCCAAAGAAAGTCATTCTCGCTTCAGCCGGATTATCTCCAAAACAACGGTAGACTTGTGGTTTGTCCAGCGCAAGTTGCAGGTTGAGGGTGTGGCTGCAGTTATGCAGCCACCAGACACGATACCGCCCCGGCAGCTACAACATAGTCTTGAAAAACTTAACTCTAACTATACCTGTCTCTGCCGCCAGATTATCCTGGATAAACGCTCTGTTACCCGTGCTTTTATACCCACGGTTGATGAACAGGGGAACTCTACCATTGGTCTGGATATGAGTGATCGCCCGTATCTGAAACGGGTTATGACGCCTCCCTATCTTTCTACCGTAGAATTTTTTATGGGTAAGATCGGGACTCCCGGCCCTCGTCTGGCTGTGGTTGCGCCGATCCATGATGCCGGTCGTTATCAGGGGGCGGTACTTTCAGTCTTTAAGCTTGAAGAGCTACAGAGCCTCTTTGCCAGTCTGATAGGTAGACGTCCAATTACGGTAACTCTTTTGGATGCTGAAGGGCGGGTCGTTATCAGCAGCAACAGGGACCTAAAACCAATGACACCGTTCAGGCTGCCGTCAGGCGGTATCCTGCGGCCTCTGGACGATACAACACGGCAGTGGATACCTGATCCCAAGCCTGGTGTTGGTGCCATGAAACGTTGGCTTCATTCCTTTCTGTATCAGGAGGAAAGCCTGCCAAGTCTGCCCGGCTGGAAACTGGTAACCCAGTGGTCGCTTAAGCCCTTACTGCTACAGACCAGCCAAAAGGTATCACAGATATTGGGTGTTATTGCCCTGGTACTGTTACTGGCCATAGCCCTTGCCCACTATTTTGCCAGCTATCTTGCACGGGTCTTTGTCCGCCTTGAGGAGATGACCCGCAGTCTGCCCCAGCGGGTTGCCGATGGTGATGCCATTGTCTGGCCATCGGCATCAGTACGTGAAGTGGAAGGCCTGACTGCCAACTTTCAGCAGATGGCGGTCAGTCTACAGCACCAGTCACTGGAGCTGCAGGCGCTGAATGAAGAGCTTGAACAGCGGGTGCAGGAGCGGACCACGCTGTTGGAAGGGGTGCTGCTTTCTACGGCAGATCTTGTCTTTTTCAAGGATCTGGATGGTGTCTACCTGGGCTGCAATCCCGAGTTTGCCCGGCTGGTTGGACGTAGCCGAGAACAGGTGGTGGGTGCACGGGATACTGATATATTTCCGCAAGATGTTGCAGGCTTTTTTCGCGAGCAGGATTCTCTGATGATGGCTTCAGGAGAAGTGCGTCGTAATGAGGAGTGGGTGACCTATCCTGATGGCACTGAAGTGCTTCTGGACACTTTTAAATCTCCATTGCGGGATGCCTCAGGTACATTACTGGGAGTGGTGGGGGTAAGTCGCAATATCACAGAGCAATATCAGATGGTTGGTCTGTTACGGAAGCGGGAACAATATCTGCGGGCCGTCATGGATAACTTCCCGTTTCTGGTCTGGCTGAAAGATACCGAGAGTCGTTTCCTGGCAGTTAACCGTCCTTTTGCTGAGGCAGCCGAATGCTCCAAGCCGGAAGATATTGAAGGCAGAACTGACTTTGATATCTGGCCGTTTGATCTTGCTGCAGCGTATCGGGCTGATGATCAAGCGGTACTGCAATCTCTGGTTACCAGGGATGTTGAAGAACAGGTAGAAACAGGTGGACAGCGGGTCTGGATAGAGACTTACAAGGCACCGGTACAGGATGTTGATGGTACGTTGTTGGGGACAGTCGGTTTTGCCCGGGATATTACGGAGAAAAAACAGGCGGAGCAGGCGGTGCAGGAGGTTGTTGAGGCCAAGCTGCGCTTTATCGCCAACATGTCCCATGAGATTCGTACCCCGATGAACGGGGTGATCGGCATGGCCGGGCTGTTACAGGAAAGTGGGCTTGACGAAGAACAGCGCTATTTCCTGCAGGTGATCCGCTCCAGTGGTGAGCTGTTGCTGGCAATTATTAATGACATTCTTGATTTTTCCAAGATAGAGGCAGGACATCTGCAACTTGAGGAATTTCCCTTTGATCCTGAAAGTCTGTGTAGCGAACTGGCAGATCTGTTTGCTGCGCAGTGCCATGCCAAAGGATTGCTGTTGGTACGTCGCTTTTATCTGCAGGAGTGTCACTGTCTCAAAGGTGATGGAACCCGTCTGCGCCAGATACTGATGAACCTGCTGGGTAATGCACTCAAATTTACCGAAACCGGTACGATTACCCTGCAGATCTCAACAGAACAGCAACAAAATGGAAAGATCCTGCTGCGCTGCCAGATACGGGATACCGGGATCGGTATTCCGAAAGAGCGATTCAGTTCTCTCTTTACCCCATTTACCCAGGCTGACAGTTCTACAACCCGCAAGTATGGTGGAACCGGACTGGGGCTGGCTATCAGCCGCCAGCTGGCACGTCTGATGGGAGGAGATATTAATCTGATTAGTCTGCCGGGACAGGGCAGCTCCTTTGCTGTCACGGTTCTGTGTGACCCTTGCAGCGAGATCGAGCAGATGCAGCTGCAACAACAGAAAAAGCCTGTTGATCAACAGAAAAAGGTGACGTCAGCCAGGATACTGCTGGTGGAAGACAATGTGGTAAATCAGCTGGTGGCCCGTACGATTCTGGAAAAACAGGGGCATAAAGTATCACTGGCTGCCAATGGACAAGAGGCGTTGGCCATGCTGCGCCTGTTGCCGGCTGATCTGGTTTTGATGGATTGCCAGATGCCGGTTATGGATGGTTTTGAGGCCACCAGCCGGATCAGACAGGGTGAATCAGGAGAACAAAACCGCAACGTGCCGATCATCGCCATGACTGCCCATGCCTTTGTACAGGACAGAGAACACTGCTTTAGCGTTGGAATGGATGATTACCTGACCAAGCCGGTGCAACCTGCGCGTCTGGCTGATGCTATTGCAGCGTGGATGGAACGCGGCCATCAAGCCGTATCGGATGCTGGTACGGCCCCAGACCCGGTTGCTGCAGCTGATCTGCCGGTGGACGCTGAGGAGCTGATTTTTGCTGCTGAAGACCTGCTTCAGAGACTGGACGATGATCGTGACCTGGCACAAACCACTATCAATATCTTCCTGGATGAGGTGGACAGCGCAGTGGCAGAACTGCATGCTGCTGTGGTGCGTGCCGATAGCGTGTCTGTCTGCATGCAGGCCCATGGACTGAAAGGTGCTGCCCTGAATTGTGGTGCCCAGAAGACTGCAGCCGTTGCCCATCGTCTTGAATATCTGGCAAAGGACGGTTCACTTGAAGGCGCTGAGCAGATGATTGATGAACTGAGGCGGGAAGTTGTGCGCTACCAGCAGGAGATTCAAAAGCTGGGTTGGAGAGGTTGAAGCAGGGGTTGATGGTTACCTGTCCAAGCCGCTGGATTTGAGAACACTGATGGCTGAACTTAAACGGGACATTGCTACAATTAGGCCTGTTTTTATAAATAAGATGCTGAAGGAGGCGGTCTCGGTACAGCAGGGCAGATGTATCAATAGGTGAAAGTGTAACAGAATAAACGGCATGCTTGATGCGCTGATTGCACCGATGCGGCTGGCAGGCCATGCTCTGGATGAGATTGCCCACGGACGGATTCCCCCCTTTGTGATTGATGAGTATCAGGGCGAGTACAATACCATCAAGCAGAATATCAATACCCTGCTGGCCATTCTGTATGGCATGCATAAAGAGACCACCAACCTGACCGATTCAGTGCGGGAGGGCAACCTGAAGACCCGGGGTAATGACTGGGATTATGACGGTATCTGGAAAGAGCTGATTCGGGGCATGAACGGCACGCTGGATGCGGTACTTGATCCGGTAAACGAAGCCAGTAGTGTGCTGGGACGGTTGGCAGACTATGACCTGAGTGCCCGGATGCGGGGTCGCTACCACGGCGACCATGCCGTGATCCGTAAGGCGATGAACACCACTGCAGAGGCGTTGCACAGTGCCATCTCGCAAGTGTCAGAAACCGTGGAGCTGGTTTCAGAGGCAGGCCAAAAGATCAGCGAAGGCAACGCAGTTGTGTCTGATGGTGCTGCTGAGCAGAGTAACCAGCTGGCTGAGACCTCCAGTAACCTGGAGCGAATTGCAGTAGGGGCTGCCACCAGTACCAGCAAGACCAGTGAGGCCAGGGAAAAGGTCCATGAGGCCGCCCAGACCATGGAGCAGGCCCAGGAGTCAATGGAGCAGATGCTGGGGGCGATGGTTAAGGTGCGTGAGGCCGCGGAAAATACCACCGCCATTGTCAATGAGATCGACGGGATTGCCAAAGAGACCGGCACCCTTTCCACCAGCGCCATGGACAAGGCAGTCAGGATCAGGACCTCGGCAGGCGGATTCGGGGTGGTTGCCCATGAGATCAGAAAACTGGGGCAGCGCTGTACCGAAACGGCAAAAGGGATGAAGCAGTTCAGCAGACAGGTTGCACTGGGTGATGGTGAAGAGGCCGACAAGTTGCGGGATGACTTTCAATTGTTGATTGATGACCTGGAAGATGTGGCCATGTTCTCAAACCTGCTGGGGGTGAATGCCGCCATTGAGGCCGCCCATGTGGAAGGGGCCGGTAACGATTTTAAGCTGTTGACTGACG
>NZ_JAOTRZ010000346.1 GCF_030247655.1 Trichlorobacter sp.
GCAAACGCATCCCGACCATACTCGTCGACCAGATCATCCAATTCTGCCCGATCAGGCGTATACGCCTCCCTGCAACCAGAACAAAGCCTTCGGGCCAAGCGCTGAGCCAGGACACATAAAAGTGAACCAGAAAAGCTGTAAGGATCAAGCCCCATTTCAAGCAGCCTGGTAACGGTTTCTGACGCGGAATTGGTATGCAGGGTTGAAAAAACCAAATGACCGGTTAAAGATGCTTCCACAGCTATCCCAGCGGTTTCTTCATCCCGCATCTCACCAACCATGATCACATCTGGGTCAAGCCGTAGAAATGAACGCAAGGCAGCCGCAAAGGTAAAACCGATCTTGGGATTTATTTGTACCTGACGCAGACCGATCTGGGTGATTTCAACAGGGTCCTCAGCAGTCCAGATCTTACGGTTGGATGAATTGATCGTTGCCAGACCAGAATGCAGCGTGGTGGTTTTACCTGAACCAGTCGGCCCAACAACCAGTACCAGCCCGTAAGGACTCTGCAGGCTTTGTTCAAAAACCTTACGATTTCGTTCTGTCAGGCCAAGCTGATCAAACGATATTGGCTCACCACTGGTTAGAACACGGATTACAACATCCTCTAGTTGCCCGACGGTCGGCATAGTGGCAACCCGTAATTCAATATCAAGTGGTCCAAATTTTTTAAAATCTATTTTACCATCTTGCGGCCTGCGGCGATCTGCAATATCAAGATCAGCCATGATCTTGATTCGGGAAGGGATAGCAAATTTATACTTGTAAGGAATCTTCTGATAGACAATACACTGGCCGTCAATCCTGATTCTGACGGTAATATCCCTCTTCCCTGGATAAGGCTCAATATGGATATCAGACGCCTTCTTCATATACGCGTCATAGACAATCTTATTAACCAGTTTGACAATAACAGAGTCTTTCTCCGTTACCTTGCGGACCTCTTCCTCAACCTCCGGTTCATCAACTGCTGATGTCTTATTCAGAAGTTCCGAAATACTGTCAGGCACTAAATCAAGGTTAACCTCGTCCATTGCGTTAGTACTGGACGCAAGATCAACCCGATACAGCGACTTAAGTGCACGCAGTACGCTGGCCTCAGAGGCTATAACTGAGATAATTTTAAGACTGATGCTATCTTCAAGCTGCCTGACATCATGGTGCCGCAAAGGCTGGGCCATGGCCAGTGTCAAGGTGTTACCAATCATCGAGATAGGAACCAGCAGGTGTTTTTGTGCGTAGACAGAACTGATGTAGCGAGACAGCCCGGGATCCAGGGAGATGGCGTTGATTTCAACATACGGCAGGTCAAACTGAGCTGCTACTGAGCGAGCCAACTGTTCTTCATCAACAAAACGCAGCTTTAATAGTGCCCGTTCAAGAGGAATATCATTCTGACGACTTAACTCCCTGGCCTGCGATAGTTTCAGCTGATCAATCATTCCCTCTTTCAGCAGGATATCAGCCAGCTTTCTCCGCTTGTTCTTTTGGTCCAGAACTAATGAAAGGTCACTCTCTCGAATATATCCCAAACGGCATAATAGCTGACCAACGGTCTGATCAGGGAACATCTTCTGCATTTCAAGGGCTTCATCCAACTGTTCCTGGCTGATTAATCCCTGCTCTATCAGTAGCTCTCCCAGACGCTTGGTAATCATGTCAGACCTAACGTTCCTGAACCTGATAGCCGTGGTCGTAGAGCAGCTCTCGCATGGCGTTCTCAATCGGGCGATCAGTCAACATAACTGCACCTCCTCCTGCCATTGTGTTCTCAAGCATGAATCCTGACATTTCAACTGAATATTGCCCCGCAGGATCTGCGAGCAACAGGTGTGAGGCATAACTGGAGGGAAGATCCATC
>NZ_JAOTRZ010000057.1 GCF_030247655.1 Trichlorobacter sp.
CCTCTGGGGGTGCTGGTCTGCTACGAAGTTATCTTCCCGGAACTGGCCCGGGCTCAGGTCAACGCAGGCAGCCGGGTTCTGGTCAACATCACCAACGACGCCTGGTTCGGTCGTTCATCCGCTCCCTACCAGCACCTCTCCATGGCCGCCTTCCGGGCGGTTGAAACGCGGACTCCACTGATCCGTGCCGCCAACACAGGCATAACCTCCATCATTGATCAAAACGGCCATATCAAAGGCATGACCTCATTGTTCAAAGAGGCGATTATGGTGGGTGAGGTGCAACCGGGTAGCGCCGATGCACCCTATCTGAAGCTTGGAGATTTTTTTGCCCTCAGCTGCCTGGGACTATCGGTACTGTTACTGCTGGTGCACTGGCGCCGCAAACAGCCTGCCAGAAGCTGATCCGCTGATGCTTCAACGTTTAGCAGAATGGGGAATCAATCTGTGATTAAATCATCACGCCATGTCTCTGTCTTACATTGATGCCTAGCCACCGGACTGATCCAGAATCACTTATAAATCTTTTTATTAATAAGGAGGTTACGTGAAATCCGTAATAGCGTCAGTTATCGCTTCCTGTCTGATTACAGCGCCTGCCTGGGCAGCAACACCGCTTCTCACAGATGATGCCAATACGCTGGGTACCGGCAAAGGGCAGTTTGAGATCTGTGGCAGAGTTGGATTTGACCGTGATCTTACCGATGGCATAGCCACAAAAAGCACTACTTCCCAGATCACGTCTGCATTTACCTACGGGGTGGCTGACCCGGTTGATCTGGTACTCGAGTTTGCACGCACATGGGGTACGTCATCAACAGTCGGCGTTGATTCATCGGAACCTGACGCAGTAGACTTCAAAATAAGCTCTAAAATCAAAGTATATGAGGTAGGCGGCTACACCTTTGCACTACGTCCTGATCTCGGTTACTCATATATGCCGTCCGGTAATGCAAAAGACTATGCGCCGTTCTGGGGCGGCGTCCTAATCGTTGGCAAACAGTTTGAGCCGGTCAGTTTTAATGTTAACCTTGGCTATCTTCACTATAATTATCAGTCAGAAGCTGACCGGGAGGGACTGCGACCTGACATATGGAGTGCTTCAATTTCAGCTGCGTGGCAGGCGACCAAAGACCTCCAGGTAGTAGCGGATATCGGCACAGGTACCAATCTGGATAAGACAACCTCTGAAATGCCGGTTTTCAGCTGTGCCGGTCTCATCTACAGCCTGACTGAATATCTTGATATCGCCGCAGGTGCAAAGTTTGGCCTCAACAAACCGGAGACTGATATTACCCTGCAAAGCGCCCTTGTTCTTAAATTCTAGGCAAAACAGCTCAAACACATTGTCTGAAGGAAAGTCCATGCTATATAGTGTAGACACCATCTGCAATCCTTCTAACATCTGGAGAGTCTATGCAACCGTTCGCCCTGGTGTTGTTGTTCATCGGCCTTGCAAGTGCCACAGCGGCCTCAGCTGTCACATTAACGCCTGCACAGCAGGTGGGTAAGCAGATTTTTTTTGACACGAACCTGTCGGCACTGCGCAACCAGTCCTGTGCTACCTGCCATGCACCGGAAGCAGGTTGGAGTGGTCCTGACAGCACATTGAACAGCCACGGCGGTGTATATAACGGCTCGTTCAGCGATCGCTTCGGCAACCGCCGACCGCCCAGCGCCTCATACGTAGCTCAAAGCCCTGTACTTGCGTGGGACAAAAAGGAAAAGGCCTTTATCGGCGGGGCCTTCTGGGATGGTCGCGCCACCGGCAAACGGCTGAAAAGCACTGCAGCAGAACAGGCTCAGGGCCCCTTTCTGAATCCGCTTGAACACAGCTTCACTGATGCTGCCTGTGTGGTCAGCCGGGTTTGCACCGCACCTTACGCAGCTGATCTGCAAAAACTGCATCCTGGCATCTGCGACATCAAATGGCCTGCCGATCAGGACAAGTTTTGCTCAACTGACGGCTACAAGGCCAGCCTCCCTCCCGGAGAGCGGAAAAAAGTAGATGCCGCCTATGATGCCATTGCCCTGATAATCGCAGCATTTGAGCTCTCACCGGAGGTGAATCCCTTCAGCTCCAAATTTGATGCATTCCTTGCAGGAAAGCTTAAACTGAGCAAACAGGAGCAGCTGGGTCTGAAGTTGTTCAATGGCAAAGGAAAATGCTCACAATGCCACCCGTCAAGTGGTAAAAAACCGTTGTTTACCGACTTCACCTACGACAACCTTGGCATCCCCCGCAACCCCGACAACCCGTTTTACACCCAGAAGATGATATATAATCCGGACGGTTCAGCATGGATTGATCCAGGCCTGGGCGGTTTTCTGTCCGGTGAGAAGGCCTGGTCTGCCAAAACCCGTACCGAATACGGAAAGCACAAGGTTCCCACTCTGCGGAATGTTGACAAACGCCCTGCTCCCGGCTTTGTCAAGGCATTCGGTCATAACGGCTACTTCAAAAGCCTGAAGGAGATCGTCCATTTCTATAACACCCGTGACAGCCTGCCGATCTGCAAACCAGGAGAAAAAGGGGAGAAGGTCAGCTGCTGGCCGCTGCCAGAAACAGCTATGAATATGAATAGTTCTGAAATGGGCAATCTGGGACTTACCGATGCGGAAGAAAATGCAATTGTACTCTTCATGCAGACACTCTCCGATGGGTACTGGAAAAAATAGTCCACCATACCTGCCTGAGAGCAACTCGCCCAGGGTTGCTCTCAGGCACACATAATATTATAAACCCCTTGACCTCGCCCCCTTGATCAGACGATAGTATGCCCTGAAATTATTCCCCTGCAGGAGCCCCTATGTACCGCGAAGAAGTTGCACTGCTTGATGATATGACCAACCGAATTTCCTCTCTTCGGAGGTCTCTTTGACCTGGATAGCAAACGGGAAGAGTTGCAGGAACTTGATGCCCGTATCGCTGCCCCTGGTTTTTGGGATGACCCCTCCGGTTCCCAGGATATCCTGAAAAAACGTACGGTGATTGAAAAACTGCTGCAGTCGTGGGACTCACTCAACCGTCAGGCTGATGATGTACGGGTGATGATTGAGTTAGGTGCCGAGGCTGAGGATGAAGATACCCTGGCCGAAGTCCAGCAGATGAATGAGCGTTTGAAAAGCGGTGTTGAAGAGGCCGAATTCCAGCGGATGCTGTCCGGCACCCATGATCGTAACGGCTGTTTTGTGTCGGTCAACTCCGGTGCAGGCGGTACAGAATCCCAGGACTGGGCCAACATGCTGCTGAGGATGTTGTTGCGTTACTGTGAAAAAAAGGGCTGGAAGGCAGTGATTACCGACTATCAGGACGGCGAAGAGGCCGGCCTCAAGTCTGCCACCTTCAGCGTTTCCGGTGAATTTGCCTATGGCCACCTCAAGGCCGAGGCCGGGGTTCATCGTCTGGTCAGACTCTCGCCCTTTGACAGCAATAACCGTCGCCACACTTCTTTTGCCTCGGTCTTTGTCTTTCCCGAAATTGAAGAAGAGGATATTGATATCCGCATTGCAGACTCTGACCTGCGGGTAGATACCTACCGTTCCAGCGGTTCTGGTGGTCAGCACGTTAACACCACAGATTCAGCGGTGCGGATCACCCACCTCCCCACCAACATCGTGGTTGCCTGCCAGTCTGAACGCAGCCAGATCCTGAACCGCGCCACTGCCATGAAGGTGCTGCGGGCCAAGCTGTATGAAAAAGAGATGGAAGAGCGCAACGCCAAGGCATCCGAAATTGCTGGCGAAAAGCGGGAGATCGGCTGGGGTAGCCAGATTCGCTCCTATGTGCTGCACCCTTACAAGATGGTCAAGGATCTGCGTACCGGTGTAGAGTCAGGCAACCCCGATTCCGTGCTTGACGGTGCTTTGGATGACTTTGTAATCCCCTTTCTGATGGGTGTCCGGCGTGATGTCAAGGACGAGGATTAGGCCATGAAACAGATTATCACCATCTGCTATCTGGTAGTAGTAACACTTGGATTGACCGTAACCTACGGCTGCGCCTCGCCCAAGGCTGGCAAGGGGCGCCAGGAACCACTTAAAACCGGTAGCAGCGTCAAATACGCCAAAGGGGTCAGCCGTCTGGGGTTTGCGATCCAGATGGGGGCCTTTTCCGATGTAAAAAATGCCGAGCGTTTTGCCAACCGGTTGCAGGACAAAGGGATTGAAGCATTCTACTATCGCAAGGACAACGGCATCTATGCGGTACGATTTGGTGATTTCCCCACCAAAGAAAAGGCTCGTACCGCTGCCAATAGACTGGTGGCAGACAAGCTGATTGACAGCTTCTACATCGCCCCTCCCAATGAGGTGGTTTTTGCCAATTCTAAAGAGCCGGTCATTAAACAGAATCGTCCTGAGCTACACAAGCCGCTCAAACCCTATCCACCGCCAACCAATGAGCTGGGCCTGCCGGTTGATGAATCAACACCAACCAAACCGGTTGCCAGACCACCAGTAACCAAGCCGGGGGAACGTGACCTGGGCTACATTGCCGCCCGCACTGCAGAGAGGTTTGTTGGCATCCCGTACCAGTGGGGCGGTAATACCGTGGTGGATGGCTTGGACTGCAGCGGTTTCACCAAGGCGGTCTACAATCTCTGTGGCATTAACATCCCTCGCACTTCACGGGAACAGTACAAGGCCGGTAACCCGATTAACAAGGCAGAACTACGGGATGGCGACCTGGTCTTCTTTGGCGCTTCAGAGTCATCCATTACCCATGTTGGCATCTATGTCGGCAACGGCAAGTTTGTGCACGCCCCCAAACGGGGTGAAGATATCAAGACCGCATCAGTTGATGAATCCTACTTTGAGCGTCGTTTTGTGGGCGCCCGACGCTATATTCAATAACAGCAGGAGCAAACCATGGCAATCATCAGACCGTTTGAGGCCCTGCGGCCTCCCGTACACCTGGCCCCCCGTGTGGCTGCCCTCCCCTATGACGTGATGGATGTGGAGGAGGCCCGCCAGATGGCTGGCGAAAACAGCGACTCATTTCTCCATATTTCCAGACCTGAAATCGATCTGCCAGCCTCGGTGGACCCCCATGCCAACGAGGTACACAGCCAGGGCAAGCTGAATCTGCAGAGTTTTATTGAACGAAAGGTACTGGTACAGGAAGCGGCCCCCTGTTACTACATCTACCGTCAGCGGATGGGTTCCATTGTCCAAACCGGGCTGGTGGCCTGCGCAGCGGTTGATGATTATGTGACCGGCGCCATCAAAAAACATGAGCATACACGGGCAGACAAGGAAGAGGACCGGATCAAGCATATTGACACGCTGGATGCCAATGACGAGCCGGTCTTCTACATCTTTCGCGATAATCCTGAAGTGGAAACAATTCTGTCTGAGGCATCTTACGAACCACCAGACTATAATTTTACCACTAACGATGGCGTTTCCCACAAGCTCTGGGTGGTTGCAGATCCGTATCTGATTGACCACCTTACCAAACTGTTCAGCAACATACCAACCCTGTATGTTGCCGACGGTCACCACCGCAGCGCTGCAGCAGCAAAGGTGCGGGACCTGCGCAAGGCAGCCAATCCCGATCATACCAGCAATGAAGAGTATAACTTCTTCCTGACGGTGATCTTTCCGGAAAGCCAACTGAACATCATGCCCTATAACCGGGTGGTTAAGGACCTGAACGGGCTGGATGCAGCACAGTTTCTGGCCCGTGTTGCAACATGCTTTGAGGTTGCCCCGGTATCTGCACCACTGGCACCGGAGGCACGGCATCAGTTCGGCATGTACCTTGGCGGTCAATGGTACCAGCTACAGGCCAAGCCGGAACTGACTGATGAAGGTAGCACCGTTGGGCGGCTGGATGTCTCGATCCTGCAAAATCACCTGCTGCACCCGATGCTGGGGATTGAAAACCCCCGCACAGACAAGCGGATCAGCTTTGTAGGCGGGATTCGCGGTCTGGGTGAGCTGGTGCGGTTGGTGGATAGCGGTGAATATGCGGTTGCCTTTTCCATGTATCCCACCGGCATCAAAGAGCTGATGGATCTGGCGGACGATGACCAGATCATGCCCCCCAAATCCACCTGGTTTGAACCGAAGTTAAGAAGCGGACTGTTTGTACATCTGCTGTCGTAATGAATCAAAAGCAATAGCACGCGGATTGAGCTGATTGCCGCTGATCAGCGTTGATCCGCTGTATCAGCGTTATCCGCGTGCCATTTTGATTGGGGTTTTCATGCGTTATTGGCTCTTCAAATCAGAACCGGGCTGTTTTTCGTTTCAGGATCTGCAGGCCCGTCTCAACGCAACTGAACATTGGGACGGGGTGCGTAACTTTCAGGCCCGGAACTTTCTGAGGGATGAGATCAAGCCCGGTGACCGGGTACTTTTCTACCACAGTTCCATCCCTGAACCGGCGGTGGTTGGTCTCTGCACAGTGGTGCGTGACGGCTACCCGGACCATACTGCCCTTGATCCGAATGCCGATCACTTTGATCCCAAGGCAACGCCTGACAAGCCGATCTGGTACATGGTTGATGTCCGGGCTGACCAGGCATTACCTTCTGAAGTACCGCTTTCCCTGATCCGCGAGCATCCGCTGCTGACCGGCATGCCGCTGGTTAACCGCAGCCGTCTTTCCATCCAGCCCATCACAGAAGAACAGTACACCACTATTTTGCAGCTGGGAGGTCTCCCGTGATTATACGCTGTCTGTTGCTCTGCCTGACACTGCTTAGCGTGACATCTCTGGCCCATGCTGCCCCACGGCAGCTGACCCTGTTTTCCGATGCCAGCCTGATTGAGGTTGAGATCACTGCGAAAAGGGGAGTTGCCGAGTTTTCATTTCCAGCGCCAGTCAAGGAGGCGACACTGAGGGTCAGGCCACTGGACAGCAGCTACAGCATCGGTCGCGTTGATCTGCTCCCGTTCAAGACATCCGACAAGCTGCAAAAAGAGCTGGATAGTCTGACAGAGCAGAAGCATCGTCTTGAGGATCGACTGAAGGCCCTGGACACAAGGGAAGGGATCTTTGCAGCGGCAGCCAAATCACAAAGCTCCAAGGCACCCCGTAAGACCAAGACCAATCCAGACCCGATGACATCCGTGAGACAAGGTACCGATTTTGCCATTGCCCAGCTGGAAGCAGTCTTTACGGCACGTCGCCGCGCCGAGCAGGATCTGAAACGGGTTGAGGGAAGACTGGCGGGCCTGCAGAAAACCGCAGTCGGTGGGCCTACGGTACGGGTCTCAGTAACACCGGCAACAAGCCGCATCAGGGTTGCTGCTCTGCTGAAAGACGGAGGCTGGACACCACGTTACGATATCCGTATTCAAGGCAACGGCACTGCGCTGCTAGCACTGGCAGCAGACACCAGCACGCTGCCCGATGGTTATACAATCAGCGTCACTCCTGCTGCAGTCAGCGCAGGTCAACCAACCCAGACCTATCCTTTCTCAACCGCTGGTTCAGCACATCTGGCGAACTGGCAGCTACCCACAGAAAAAGAGCAGGTCACAGCCAGCCCGATCCCTGGTTTTTCTATCACCATTAAAAACAATTCTGCCTTACCGCTGGCAGCAGGCAAGGCAACAATCTATTATTCCGGAGAATACCTTGGCACTACTTATTTTTCGGGCCTGGCAGCAGGTGCATCAACAACGGTGACCGGCCCTAAATAACAAAAGGCCGGTTCCTGCAACAGGCACCGGCCTTACATCTTACTACTCTAAGTTACCCCACTACTACTTCAGGTACACTTCAATTTTAGCCTTCTTCTTGGCATCCTCCATGATGGAGTTGATTGCCTCACTCACTTTTTTGCGCTTAAGTGAATCTGTAATTTTGGCTTTTACATCATTAAACGGAATCTTTGAAGGAGCCTTTTTCTCAATCAGCTTGATAATATGATAGCCGAACTGGGTCTCCACCACACCGCTTACCTCACCCGGTTTCATGGAAAAAGCGGTTTCTTCAAACGGCTTCACCATTTGGCCTTTACCAAAATAGCCCAGATCTCCGCCCTGCTTGCTGCTGGGGCACCCTGAATTCTCCTGAGCCAGCTTGGCAAAATCAGCACCAGCTTTAGCCTGCTTCAAGAGCCCTTCAATCTTCTCTTTAGCCTTCTTTTTATCAGCATCGGTTGCCTTGGCATCCAGTGTAATCAGGATATGGCTGGCCCGAACCTGCTCGGGCTGGGTAAAGGTCTCAGGGTTCTTGTCGTAAAATTCCTTCACCTCTGCATCAGTCACTACCTGCTTGGGTACAACCACCTGCTCAATATGATTCTCAATAACCACATTACGTTGAATCAGCTCACGCAGGTCTTTTTCATTCAAGCCCTGCTCCTGCAGACCTTTCTTATACTCATCCTCTGTCTTGAAACGGGCCTTTAACCTGCCAAGTGCATCGTTAATCTGCTTATCCTGATCCTTAACCGGGGTATTCTTGGCGACCTGATACATCAGCTCACCGCCGATCATCTGATTCAATAGAAACTGCTGCACCGCTTTTTCCTGACCTGGCGGCACCTGTGCCGCTGAGGGGGATTTACTGAAGGCCGCCAGCGCCTTCTGTAGATCCGCAGCAGGAATGGCAACACCATTCACCCGAGCAACCGGATCAGGTAACGGTTTAGGCTTTTCAACAGCGGTTGGCGCTGGCGCAGCCTTTTTTTTCTCTGCAGCAAAGGCTCCGGCACTACCCATCATGGATACAGCAGCCACCAGTACCGCAATGGTTAAACGACGATTGAACATCATGACAGTACAATCTCCTTTGGTGTTGATTTGATTAGGAATGTATAACACGCTGTGAATCAAGGAAAAAGCGGAAATTTATGCAGAATCATTTTTGACATTTCACCAACTTTCGAGTACAGTTCCCGCATGCTAAACCTGCCTTTGAGCAGGGTCACAACGCCACACTGGGAGGTAAGGTGTCTATGAAGAAGGTGCTCGTCGTTGATGACAGCCTCTCCGTAACCCGCCAGCTGGAAAAGATCATTAACGATTCCGGCGATTTCGTTTGTGTTGGTCATGCGAAAAACGGGGCTGAAGCCATCAAAATGAACCACAGTGAAGATCCTGACATCATCTGCATGGACATGAACATGCCCGGTATGGATGGTCTGACCGCCCTGCGTAGCCTGGTTATGCTGGACAAGGCGGTGCAGGTGGTAATGGTCACCTCCCTGGGCGGTGTCGGAGATAAATTTACCGAGGCCATCAAGCTTGGGGCTAAAAATGTTATTTCAAAGCCGTTTGAAACGGAAAACGTGCTGCGTATCCTGCGGGCGCTCTAACAGGGCTGGGGGGCTAAGCCAATGGCAGTAAAATTCTTTGGACAATTTTTAGTGGAGCAGGATGCGGTGACCGGAGAGTCACTGCTCCACGCTATAGAACTTCAGGAACGGACCAACCTTAAACTGGGTGAGATGGCCGTTGCCATGGGGTTCATCACTCAGCAGGATATTGAAACCGCGCATTCGGCCCAGCTATCGAAAGATATGAAGTTGGGAGATTTGCTGGTTGATCTTGGCTTTCTTTCACCAATTCAACTGGATGAGGTCATTTCCCACCAAAAGGCGACTCATCTGTACATTGGAGAGGCTCTGGTCAAGGTTGGCGCACTTACTCCGGAAAAACTGGAGCAGTACCTTGAGGCGTTCAAGGCGGATCAGGCCCCCTACATTGCCAACCGCGTTGAGCTACCTGGCTGGCTGAATGAAAACACTGCCGCCTGGGAAATGACGGTTGACCTGACCTACAAAATGATCACCCGCGTGCTTGGCATTCAGTTCCGGCCTGGAAAATTCGTTGAGACCAGTGTACTTTCCTGCAATCACATGGTTGCTGCCATGGACCTGAGCGGTGACCTGACCGCCCGCTATCTGCTCTCGGTCTCAGCCGGTATTTAGAAGACAATTGCCAAGGCGATTCTCAAAGAAGATGATGTTGAGAATGAGGATGATGAAATCCTTGAAGACACCGTCATGGAATTTGTAAATATTGTCTGTGGCAACGTAGTGGCAAAGGCATCACAAATGGGGGTTACACTTGACATCAACCCACCGATTACCCTGCACCCTGCCGCCAGCGGACTGACTGTTCCAGCCAATTACCGTTGCGTTGTTTTCCCTATCCATGTGAGTGACAATGAAACCATGGAAATGGCACTATTCATCAAACAATAGAGCTTCACACAAAATACTGTACTGTTTAGTAGAAAGGGCACCCCATCACGGTGCCCTTTCATTTTCCAAGCAAAATTCTGTTAAGCTCATCGGTATAATTTTCAGCATCATTTCTCACCAGAAGCGGTGGCATGATCTGCAGATTAACGTTATTCCTTCCTTTGGCCAACTCCACCAGAAATACCTTGGCTGGAGCATCCGGCAGGCCATGCACCATCCTCAGCCGTAGCACGGCAAGTTTCTGTGCCACAGCCTCAGCCAACAATTCAGGCAGACGGTCCGCATGATGCACCATACAGATCCTGCCGGACGGTTTGACCAGATACTTGGCCGCAGCCAGAAAATCAGCCAACCCTGCCGTGGTCTCATGACGGGCAGCCAGCTTTCCTGCATGGGGGTTTAACCGGCCCCGGCCCTGCTTATGATAGGGTGGATTACTAACCACCAGATCGCAGCAAGAAACCGCCAGATGGCGCCGGAGATGCAACACATCCTCATGCAGTACAACCACCTGACCATCAAGCCCGTTCAGAAGAGTATTTTGCCGAGCCAGCTCTACAGCAGCAGCATCCTGTTCAAAAGCGGTAACATGGGCATCTGCAGCCATCCGCGCCAAAATCAACGCCATGACACCGCAGCCGGTGCCAAGATCAACAATGGACGTTTCCTGGCTTACAGCGCAAAAATCACACAGCAAAAGCGGATCCAGACTAAAACGGTAACCCTGCTTCGGTTGCAATAACGTTAGATCAAACCGTTTCAACTCATCTCTAGTCAGATCAGGCCGTTCCTGCATGTTCCCGTCTCCGCAACCACCATTCCCGAACCGCAATTACGCCAAACAGGACAAATGACCCCAAGGTCAGCCATTTGCCGATCTTGAACGGCAGCGGATCAAAACGAAACTCTACCGTATGCTTGCCCGGTGTCAGGTAGACCCCGCGCAGAATGTGGTTGACCGGGACGATGGTGGCTGGTTTACCGTCAACAGCTGCTTTCCAGCCGTTATGGTATTTTTCTCCCAGCACCAGCAGGCTGTTTACAGCAACATCAACACCAATATCGATACGCTCGCCTTCGTATTTCTTGACGGTAACTACTCCACTACTTCTGACTTGCGATAATGGCAGCAGAGGTGCTGACTCCACCACTGCTTCAGTTGCAGGCTGGAATTCCTGACTTTGCAGTTTAGCCAGACGCTGTGTCTGATCCGGAACAACAAACGCTTTACTTACCAGCCATGCCTTGGGCAGCACCTGCCGGTTTTCCAGCACAACCTCACCACCACCACGAGAGACCACCGGATACCGATCCCCAAACTTTTCCTTATTCTGCTCGTACAGCTGTTCATCGGCAACCAGCCAGCGCACGTTCATAATATCAGGCAAGGAATTCTGCAGTGAAAGGGTATCAAGATACTGCTGCCAACGCACCTTTTGGACCGGCATAGAGGTATACAGTACCGGAATCTTGTGCAGCGCAAACTGTTCGCTGCCTGAGGCAAGCGGGAGCAACCGGTACTCCTTTGATTGTGAGGCAAGATAGTCGACAGAAAGAGAAAGGTGATCACGACGATTGGTTTGCGGCAGCGTAGTAGTGACCAGCATAGCACTATTGATCCGCCCGACGTCCAGCAGAAAAAGCACCAAAAGCAGATACGGTGCCATAAGTCGCAAACAATTCCTCTTGACAACCTGATAGATCAGCAAGGCATAGCCTGCTGAAAACATGACAGCTATTTTTGTTTCATCAATCAGATTCACCCAGCGCTGTGTTGCCAGATCTACGCCCTGCTGGTAGCGGGTCGGTTGCAGCAGCAGATCTGACAACAGCCCTATCCACCCGGAAGACCAGATAAGTTCGGTTGCAAGCAGCCCCCCCAGTAGCAGCGGTAATGACACGACAGCAGCAAGGTATCTCTGGACCACTGGTGTTTCGAGCAGTTCCTGTCTCCGTAACAGGTCTATACCCCGGGCAGCCAACAGGCTGACAGCGGCAAGCGGGATAAACAGGAACATCTTGGGTACCCGGAATCGGCTCATACCGGGAAAATGATCAAACAGCCAGTGATAGACCGGTGTATATTTCCCCATTGCAATTAGCAGCCCAAGAGCAATAATGGCAACACAGAACCAGGTCTGACGGTCACGCATCAACAGCAGCGGCAGCGGAAGCAACAGCCAGGGAAGCAGGCCTATGTAGCTTGATGTCTGGGTAAAAACCATCCTGCCCCAGTAGTAGACCGTCCCCTGCCTGGGCCTGTCGCCGGCCTCCTGACGGGAAAGGCCGAACATACCCGGTATCAGATAGGTGGCAAGCTCCTCCGGCGGCATTGACCATTGCATCGCCTCTTCACGATCAAGTCCCCCCTTGCCCTGATTTGAACCTGACTGTACACCGCGATTAGTATCCTGCGACCAGGCCTTAAGCGGCAGCAGGTCCATTGCTACTGATGACAGAAAAAAAAGCGGTACCAGCAGCGTCATCAGCACAACCCGCGTCCTGTTCCAACCGCTGGTTTGCTGTTCCTGCCGCCACTCGGCAACCAGATGAAACAGTCCATACAGGCCGATTGCAAGACAGGTATAGTAGGCAATCTGCCAGTGGGTGTGAAAGAACTGCAGCGCCAGCACGCAGCCGGTGGCAAGAAACCAGACCAGCCGCTTTTCCTGATATCCCCTTGCAAGACAAAAGAAGGCCCAGGGGGCAAAGCTGATGGTGGCGATCTTCAGTACATGTCCGGCATTGATCAGAGTGACCATTTCAGGCGCCAGGGCAAAGATCACTCCGGCAATCAGGGCAGCTGTCCGGCTCGTCCCCAACGCTCTGCACCAGAAAAAAACACCGGTAGCCGCCACAAAAAGATGTAACACGATAAACCACGCGATACTGACCGGCAGCGGCACCATCCGGTACAAAAGCCCCTGCCAGACTAGCAGTTGGCCTGCCTGCCCACCACCATCGAGGGTATTGCCACCATTGCCATAGATATCCCAAAGTGCATGCAACTTGATCTGAAAGATATCGCTGAGCGACTGTTTTGATAGCTTGAGCGCACTCCAGTAATATTCATTCAGGATATCCGGCGCACGAATAACCTTGTCGGTAAACAGGATTGAGGCAAAAGAAACCACCAGGCAGCCAAACAGGAGCGCCAGAGTAGCCAGATCCAGACGTCGATTGTTCATGGCTTCCCCACCGTTTTTCGATCACCGTGCCGGTCAGCAGCTCCTGCCGCTTCTGCATAGACCTCAAGGGTTTCCCTGGCTGCAGCATCCCAGGAAAAAAGGCGGGCACGGTCCCTGCCCGCCTTTGTCATCCGGGAAGCCAGCTCCTGGCCATTGAGAATCTGCGCTAAAGCAGCAGCTACGCCATCACTATCCGTTGGGACAAGAGTAATACCGGCATCCCCCACCACCTCGGGTAACGAGGTGGTGTTGGAGGTAATAACCGGTACTCCACAGGCCATCGCTTCAAGGGGGGGCAGACCAAACCCCTCAAAAAGAGACAGATAGATAAAGACTCTGGCCCGGTCATAGATAAAGGGGAGCTCTGCGTCAGAAACAAACCCGGTAAAGATGATCTCGGTTTCAAGGCCCAGCTCTTTTATACGTACAAAAAGCTGTTCATACAGCCAGCCTTTACGGCCAACAACAACCAGCTTGATATCGCTGTGTGTACGCTGCTTTAAACGGTAAAATGCCTCTATCACCGTTGCCAGATTCTTGCGTGGCTGAATCGTCCCCACATAGAGCAGATACTCGGTCGGAAGCCGATATTTAAGAAGAATGGCATCGGTTTCTGGAGCAGTACGCGGTTGCAGCATGGCAGCATCAAAACCGAGCATGATCGCCCTGACCTTTTCTTCCGGGCAGTTAAAATCTGCAAGAATCTCCTGGCGGGCATGTTCAGAATCGGTGATGATGCAGGTACTGCGCCGGGCAGCAATCGGGATCTGCAAACGCCAGTACAGTCGAGCAGCAAAGGTTTCAGTCTCGGGATGTTTCAGCGGAATCAGGTCATGGAGGGTAACCACCACGGGACACGGCGCATGATAGGGAATGGCACTCTTTGGGCAGTGTAGCAGATCAACCGCTTCGTTACGACAGGCGCGTGGCAGCAGCAGATGCTCACGCCACAATCTGGCCAATGGTTTTTTACCCGGCAGCACAATCTCCCGTGCCTGGGGGAACCTCCCCAGATGTACAGGATCATTATAGAAAATCAGATAGCTGTTAACCGTATCAATCCGCAATAAAGCTTCAAGCAATCCGAGGACATAGGTCCGTGGCCCCCCCTGGGTGGAAAGGGTGGAGGCATCAATAGCGATTTTCATAATGTATCCCCGGAAAGCGGTCTGAATTTGGGGTGCAACCGAATAACAGCATGAAGTCCGGTTCGCCGCAGCAACAGCTTAAGTGTCCCGGCCAACAGGTAATAGATGTACCACCAGATCGCCTTGCAGCGAGGATAGCCGTTGGAAACGGTTACCCGCACCAGCTCACTACGCACCGCCCGAAAACGATTGTCGCTCGCCCCGCCATAACGCATACGTGCCAGCACATGGGGCAGATAGCAAAAACAGCAACCGGCGCGATAGAAACGCAGTACCAGTTCGTAGTCCATGGTCAGGGAAAGCCCGGTGTCAAACCATCCCCAACTGCGATAACAGGCCGCCTTGACAAAGGTGGCCGGATGATTGATCGGCATCTCCCGCCAGATCAGTGATCCGACCGGTCCGGGCACCATTCTGAACAACGGACGCTCCCCCTCGACCCGCAGCATATCACCATGCACCAAATCACAATGGGGCGACTGTGTAAACTGTTCACAGACCAGCGCCAACGCCCCCTGCTCGTACAGGTCATCGGAGTTGATGATACCGATAACCTCCCCCGTGGCCAGCTGAATCCCCTTGTTAAAGGCATCCGAAATGCCCCGGTCAGGCTCCGAGATCCAGCGGATACGACCATCGAAAGCTGCATAACGCTTGATGATGGCAAGGGTTTCATCGGTGGAGCCGCCGTCAATCAACAGATATTCAAGCACTACTCCTTGCTGGTTCAAAACACTGGTGATGGTTGCCTCCAGGTGAGCAGCACTGTTCATGGTCGGCGTTATTATCGAAAAAGTCACCGAAGTCACCGCAGCAATCTCCCTGCCGCTTCATACACCTGCACTGTTTTTCGCGCTGTTTCTTCCCAGGTAAACAGCTTTGCCCGCTGTATACCCCGCTCAGCCATGGCCTGCAGTCTGGCATAGTTATGCCAAAGTTGCCAGATCTTCCCGGCCAACTCTTCAGGATCATGGGGGTTAAACAAAACCCCCGCATCTCCGGCCACCTCGGGAAGCGAGCTGCTTTCGGCACAGATGATCGGGCAGCCACAGGCCATCGCCTCCACCAACGGAATACCGAATCCTTCAAAAAGCGACGGAGAAACAAGCAGGCGAGCCAGATTATAGAGCAAGGGAA
>NZ_JAOTRZ010000058.1 GCF_030247655.1 Trichlorobacter sp.
CTGGCAGAGGCGCTGACCCACGGCGGCATTGCCAACGACTGTCGTGTCTACCTCAAATATGTGGATGCAGAGAAAATTGAAGAGAGCGGCGTAGAAGGCTGGCTGGATGATGTGGATGGCGTACTGGTGCCGGGTGGCTTTGGCGAACGCGGGACTGAAGGCAAGGTTCTGGCCATTGAGTATGCCCGCAGCAAACAAATTCCGTTCTTTGGCATCTGTCTGGGGATGCAGATGGCGGCAATAGAATTTGCCCGTAACGTCTGTGGTCTGAAAAAGGCAAACTCAACAGAATTTAAGACTGATTGCAAAGAGCCGGTTATCCACCTGATGGAAGAGCAGAAGTCCGTCAATAAAAAGGGTGGTACCATGCGTCTGGGTGCCTGTCCCTGCACCGTTACCAAAGGGACCAAGGCGTTTGATGCCTACAATGATGCAGACATCTCGGAACGGCACCGGCACCGCTATGAATTCAACAACAGTTTCCGCGAGATGATGACCTCCAAAGGCCTGGTGCTTTCAGGCATCAACCAGCAAAAAGATCTGGTTGAGATCATTGAACTGCCGGATCATCCCTGGTTCCTGGCCTGCCAGTTCCACCCGGAATTCAAATCAAAACCGCTGGTACCCCATCCGCTTTTCAGAGCGTTTATCGGCGCCTCACTGGTGCATCGCAACAATCGTTAGAAACAAGAAAGGGATGCTCCCTTAAACAGAAAAGGACAGGCTCATACGGCCTGTCCTTTTCTATTCCTATCCCTTCAACTGATCAGATCGAAGTCACTCTCCGCAGCTCTTCCGCCAGAATCTGCATATCCACCGGTTTTGAGACATAGCCGTCAAACCCTTCAGCCAAAAACCGTTCACGGTCACCGTGTAATGCATGGGCGGTCATGGCAATAATCGGTGTATGCCCCCCCATCTTCTGTTCCTGCTCCCGCATGGTTGCTGCCGCAAGATACCCGTCCATAACCGGCATCTGAATATCCATCAAAACACAGTGAACAGCCGAAGCATGCCATTTTTCCAGGGCTTCACGTCCATTGGATGCAACATTAACTTCATGGCCCATCCGCCTGAGCATGGCGATGATGGTATCTGCATTCATCTTGTTATCTTCAGCAAGCAGAACCTTTAATGATCGCATGACACCCGGTAAAACCTGGCAAGCAGGTGTCAGACTCTCTTCGCCGGCATACGGCTGAATAACAAAAGGCAACTCAACAAAAAAAGTTGACCCCTTACCGGAAATTGACTCAGCCCAGATACGTCCTCCCATTAACTCGGCAAGACGTCTACAGATGGAAAGCCCAAGGCCACTACCACCGTAGATACGAGTGGTTGAACTGTCAGCCTGTTCAAAGGAGTTGAAGATTCTTTCCAGGGCTTCGGCAGTCATACCGATGCCGGTGTCACTCACCTGAAGCCTGAAGACACAGCCTTGATCCATCCTCGAAATAACCATACCAGTAACAGCTATGCTGCCCGTTTCCGTAAATTTAATAGCATTCCCCAGCAGATTGAGCAGAATCTGTTTAAAACGCAGGGAGTCACCCAACACAAGTTCTGGGACCTGTTCATCAAGGTCAACAACAAGCTGAAGACCTTTCTGCTCAATACGCGAAGCCTGGTTAGCCAGCACCTCATGAATACAACGTCGCAAGGAAAAGGCTGCAGACTCCAGCTCCAGCCTGCCTGACTCAATCTTTGAGAGATCCAGGATATCATTGATCAATTCAAGCAGATTTTTGCAGGAGAGTTCCAGGTTATCCAGATACTCTTCCTGTTCTTTGGTGGGCTGGGTGAAACGTAAAAGCTGGGTCATGCCAATAACGCCATTCATCGGCGTACGGATTTCATGGCTCATATTGGCCAGAAATTCACTCTTGGCCCGGTTGGCGGCTTCAGCAGAGTGTCGGGCCTCCAGCAGCTCTTCCTGATACTGTTTAAGCCCTGTAATATCCCTAAGAATCCCGACAGCATGCCAGGCCCCATCCTGAAAAACCGCAGACAACGAAAGCGAAACAGGCAGTTCATGACCATCCTTATGCATCGCAGACAGTTCAATGGTTTTACCAACAGCATGGCCGCGACCGGTCTGGACAAATTCTGCAAAGGCGGCCTTTTGTGCTCCCTGGTAGCGTAAGGGTGCCAAAAGTTCGTGCAAGTTCTTTCCTAATGCCTCCTCAGCCGGGTAGCCAAGAATTGTCTCAGCTGCCGGATTCCAGAAGGTTATCACCCCGCAGGAGTCCATCATTATAATGGCATCCTGGGCAGAATCCGTAATACTCCTCAAACGGGCTTCACTCTCGCGTATTACCTGTTCCCGTTCAGCAAGTTGCCGGGCCATGGTATCAAAACTTTCCGCCAGCCCCCCCAGCTCTCCCCCGGAAACAGCACTGGCTATTGAAACCTGCATATCGCCCCTTGCAAGGCGTTGAGAAGCATTTTGCAACAACATAATACGATCAACAATGGACCGCTTACCAACCAGATAGGCAAGAAAAACTGCCCCGAACAGGAATGCCCCGAAAAACGCAATACTCTTCAGTATGGTTTGATCGGCTGCCGCAAGAGTTGATTTGACAGGAACACCGACCCGCACATACATGTACGGGACTACTTCACCCTGCAGGCGTATTTTACGGTAACTGATAAACCGTTCGTCCCCGAATGAGCCTGTCCCCTTGTGAGAATGTTCATCCGAACCGGACACCATCTCGTTAAAGGAGGCTACCGGATATTTCTTGCCGATAATCTTTTCCGGCTCCAGGGCACGGTGTAAAATCACACCGGCATGGTCCAGCAACAGAAAATTGGTACCTTCGGGCAACGGACTGTTTTTTAAGACCGTTGAATAGGTGTCCAGCCTGAAAGCAACCACAATGACGCCAGCAATCTTGCCTGCCGTATCACGGTAGGGATAGGCAAAGTGAAAGACCGGCTTGTTGGTCATGCTCTTACTGACAACATATTCACCGGATGAAAGACGTCCGCTTGAGATGGCGTTTTTGAAATAACGCCGGTCATCAAGCATGGAAGGTGGAGGCGGCATGAAAACCGCAGCCCAGGTCTTGCCGGTCAGGTCGGTCACCAGGATATTGGAATACTGAGGGTTCAGCTCATTGAGTGTACGCAGCAGGTGTTGCACTCTACCCCGGTTCTGCTGCCTGATCTCCGGCATCTGCGCAAGCGTTACCAGCAGCTGTTCAGCAGCTGCAGCCGTATTCTTTTGTTCTGAAGAGATCCGTTCGGCAACCAGGCGGGTAAGCTGATAGGCGTCATCAACAGCGGTCTTACGCTGATGAACCCCCAGATAGATAATAATAACAATGGCAGGCAAGGCAATGATCAGGGTGATCAAAACCAGTTGTGCCCGTATTGATACTGTAGAAAACAGCTTCATCGCAACCTTTCATCACACCATATCTATTCACGTGAATTTGTATCTGTTTCACCACTCTAATACAAGCTAAAGTGTGTTTGTACAAGAGGCGTATGCTATCCCCGGAATTCCTTCCGGGGTCACTGCTGCCAATGATGCAGGGTGGTGCGAATGATTTCAAAATAGCCCGGCTCCCGCACGACTTCTTGATATCCCGGAACAGCTCCCACCCACTTGCCCAGTCGGACATTGCGTTCCTGTGTGAGATACAGGGTGGGCAATCCCATAAGCGCCGGTCCATCCATGCCGGCAGTGGTAACGCCAATCTGGCCCACCAGACCGTGGCGGCATCTCAACTCTTCAAACAGGTGCAGTTGAGCCCGACGCATGTCCGGCCCCTGGAAGAGCGGCTCTTTCCAGCACAGGGTCAGGTTGACTGCGCTTGGCGGAACAAGCTCCAGAGGGACATTATCACCGAAAAACAGGGGGATGAGTCCGGCACTCACTACCAGTTCAGAAAGCTGACGCAACTCATCAAAACAGGTATTTCGCTGGGCATGGTGGTCACCTGTTCGCACCCACAGCAGTACCTTCTGTTCCGGCTTTCCCCCCAGCTTGCCATCGATCCATGATAGTAAGGCAGCCGATGGCGCTTCGTCTCCCAGAAAGCCTGCGCGCAGGGTACGCTGTGCTCCTGGTGCGTCGGCTCGAAAAGCCTCGGCAATGATATGAGTCAGATGCTTGGGGCTGGCCGGACGAGACCGATAGGGGCGAAGGGAACCTTCTAACCCGGCATCGAAAAGGAATCTTCTGGCTTGCAATTCCTGGACAGCGCCAGGTCTGATCTGAATGGAAAGGCCGGCAAACAGTGCCGCAGCAGTCAGGTACCAGCCTTCGCCAAACGAGAAGCAGGGATCGGCATGGAACGTATAGGCGCGGTTCCGCTCCAGAATGATTTGCCTGGCGGCTTTTCCAGCAACTTCAGCTCTGCAGGCAATCTCTCTCGCTTTGTCCGTATCAAGTAGCCGGGAAAAACGTGCGGCCTCAAATGCCGCATCTTCTGCAGTGCACGCGATCTGCTCTACTCGCTGCCAGCCGTCTTCGCAATCTTCCAATGTGGGTGCCCGCTGAGAACCGCGAGAGAGCTGCCCGGCACCATAGCGCGCATCCTCTGCCCGGGCCCCGAAAGCCTGAACCAGCACCCATTGGAGCAACGCAACCTCTTGGCTCTCCCCCGCGTTGTCCAGTGCCCTTGTGGCCAACAGAACAACCTGCTCCAACCGGGATCGATAATCATCGCGTACTCCGGGCAAATGCAGCGTTCCCTGCAACGCGGTGGCCTCTGCCAAAAGAGTGACGGCCTTTCGTGTAAGCTCCCCGCTATCAGTTTCGTTATAGAGCATTCTTGTCACACCATCTTCTTCGACCATGTTTTCGGCGCAAGTGGTCTGTCTATTTTCAACTGACAATAAGGGAATGGCCACGGGTAGGCCTCTGGTTCACCTGGTTATGACTCTTCCCTATGCGTATTTCCTGGGATGATTGACGCACTAGACTGGGGGTCTAGTGGTCACTTTTCGCTCACGTTTCTACTCGAATTAAGGTATACTGCGCCTATGAAAAAGTCCCTGCTCGAAACCAATCCGTATCTAATAAATCCCAAAAAGCGGGAAGAAGCGATGGCTCGCAATATTGAGACATCGTCCGCCATCGAAGGGATCATGGTCAAGCGTAATGCCAAAACCGGCTGCTTTGTCCATGCCGACAAGGTCACTGTTCATTCCAAAGCCACACAGACCTCTCGATCACGTCACTAAACATCTTCTTCATCGGTTGATAATTCCGGTCTAAGCCGGCACGTACGGCAGCAAAATACTCCTCTCGCCGAAAACCGATCATATCGCTGAATTCCAGTTGCGGTAACCCTGCCTGCAAAGCCATTAACGTCGCCAAAAGCCGCCCTAAGCGCCCGTTCCCTTCACGAAACGGATGTATCAGCATCAACTCCACATGTACTTCTGCCAACGCATGGGCGATTGCATCGTTGCTGCTGAACCGGCAGGGAGTGCAAGGGCGTAATTGCTTCGCCTCAAATTCATCCAAAAGCGTCGGGATAACTCTCGCCATGGCAAAGTTAAATCCGTCTTTACTCAGATTCACACTACGGGGAACTCCCGCCCACGGATAAATATTTCCAAGCCAACTTTTATGCATCTGGCAAATGTCGGCAACGGTAAATGACTGATCCGGTGAAACCTCTTCAAACAGTTTTCCCTGAACTACCCACAACTCTGCTGTCTCGTGAAGTTCCATCTCGGCCGGATCTGTTATTCCGAGCAGGTTGCGCAGTACCGTACCGTTGGAGCCGGGTTCGTACTGGTCTTCAGGAAGTTGTGATGTGTCGTATCGATCTGCCATGTTCTGTTTGCTATGCCACAGCCTGCTCGACGATGGTGTCGGCAAGGTGGATTTGGGTGGTTTGGGCGGCGGCGAGGCGAGCTTTGAGGGCGTCGCACAGGGACATGAGTTCATCGACTTTGGCAACGATGTGGTGTTGTTCGGCGAGAGGAGGTATTGGTAACTTTTTTGCCCATAATTTCTCAGATACCAGCTTGCATGTCCCATGCGTTGAGAGATCTACCATAGCAACAAAGCTATCCTTAAACGCCTTGACCATGAGCAGCACAAAGTTCTGGTCGAAACCACTAAATACAATCGCTTTCATGTCCTGATTAACAGTCACCGGGGCTCTTGTAATTGCAACCGGGAACGAATGCGCCAAGATCATACCTCTTACAACAATCAAGAGACTTCCCGCTGGAATCAGCTTAACTGCTGATCCATTTAGCGCCTCTTCAGAAATTGTATCTTGAGATGAGGATATAAAGTCCACCTTCATATCTTTCGGGGATACCCACGGAATCTGACCGCACCAAAATTTTGGATTCGATTTGCTTGGAGTCCCACCGCCGAAAATCTCTCCAAGTTCACCTAGCCTTAGCCATGCCCATCCTGTTGGAAGCTTGAAGGGCGCATCCTCGTAATCTGCCGATAATTTCTTGGGTTTGAGTTTACTCTTGAGCTTCTTCAACAACACACTCGCCGGCTCATCATCAGGATCTTGCGGCACAAGCTTACCCATGACGGCGAGTTGGAGGATGGTCTGTTTGAGTTGGTCGATACTCTGTTCGGTGGTGAACAGGGTGTCAAAGTGGTCGCCGATGCGGTTCCAGGCTTCGGTCAGTTCTTGTGGTGATTCGACGCTGGTGAGTGTGCCGAGCACGACTTCTACCAGGGTTTGGTGGGCTTCGATATTGTTGGTTTGTTGCTGCTCCAGTTGGTCGCACAGGGCCATTAGTTCATCGACTTTGGCGACGATGCGGTATTGTTCGGCAAGGGGAGGGAGAGCCATGAGATTCTCGTTCAGCACCTTGAAATGCCGCGTGTACCCTCTGTCTTCTAGCTTGTAGCTCTTCAAGTACGTGTAGAAAAATCTCTCACACATCAGATAGGGGCGAAGAATTTTTGTACCATCAGCACCTGCTACAAAATCAAAATCTACGTACTTAATTTCAGTCGTGTGATCGCCAAAAATTATAACGGGGCCTGGGATAGTTATCAACAAACCTGCCTCATTTGTATAGCCGGCAATATACGACTGGCCTTGATCGACTACAGGATATGTCCCCACGTTGATAATTTCCGAGGATTTTAGTTTCTTACCGGACGGCGAGATTGAGTAGTAGACGTCAGTAAGCCTCACCCACCCCCAGCTTGTGGGAAGCTGATACGGCCTTTCTTCGTCGATAATTTCGGAATGACAAGGCTCTCTTCTGATCACACCTTCTTTAATCAATCGTGCTTTCTCTTGTGCGATTCTTTGCAACAGCGCGCTCGCCGGCTCATCATTCGGGTCCTGCGGCACCAGCTTGCCACGCACCGCCAACTCCAAAATCAACTCACGCAATTTCTTGATCCCGTAGGCTTCCAGCTTGCCATTACTACCGCGACCAGCCGTGGATTTGCTGAGCAGCGCCGAGGTCCAGAGTTCGAGGTTGTCGGTGATGGTTGTTATTGTGTTCATATATTTCCTGTAGGGGCGGGTTCCAAACCCGCCCATTATTTCGCGGTCTAAACCCGCCCTTGTTTCGTATTTTGTTAAACCGGGCAGGTTTGGAACCTGCCCCTACGTAAATATCATTCCCTTTCCAGCGCCGCCATCAGTTCCTGTTTCAGCCGCTGCCGGATGCGGGCCACATCGGTCATGATGGTATGGTAATTCGCCAGCAATTCATCCGGATCGTGGCTGATCTGCTCGCCCACATGGGGATTCTTGATGTCCAGGTTGTAGTTGCGGCTGACGATGTTGGCCAACGGCACCTGCCAGGCCTGCTCGGTCTGCACGCGGGACTTGAAGCCGTCGGCCTCGTTCCCCCACCAGTCGATCTCAGCCTGAAACTCCTCAAAACGCATCGGCTTGGTTTTGTTGTAGTTCTTGACGCCATCCGGATAGGGGTGTTCGTAATACCAGACATGCTTGGTCGGCTGCCCCTTGGTGAAGAACAGGATATTGGTCTTGATGCCGGTGTAGGGATTGAACACGCCGTTGGGGAGGCGGACGATGGTGTGCAGGTTGCACTCTTCCAAGAGCGCCTGCTTGAGACGGGTCTTCATCCCCTCGCCAAACAGGAAACCATCGGGCAGGACCACGGCGGCGCGGCCTTTTTCCTTGAGCAGTTTGATGATCAGCGCCATGAACAGGTCGGCCGTCTCCCTGGTGCGGTAGGTGGCTGGGAAGTTGTTCTCGATGCCGTCTTCTTCCATACCGCCGAAGGGCGGGTTGGTGACGATGACGTTGACCCGGTCGGCGTTGCCGTAATCCTTGTAGGGGCGGCTCAGGGTGTTGTCGTGGCGGATATTGGTTGGGGTGTCGATGCCATGCAGGATCATGTTGGTGACCGCCAGCATGTGCGGCATGGCCTTTTTCTCAACGCCACGGATGGACGCAATCAGCGTCTCTTCGTCTTCCTTGGTTTTGACGTACTGATCGCGTTTGTGATCGATGGTGCAGGTGAGAAAGCCGCCGGTGCCGCAGGCCGGATCGAGTACGGTTTCTTCCAGCTTGGGATCGACACGGTTGACGATGAAGCGGGTGACGGCGCGGGGGGTGTAGAACTCACCCGCATTACCGGCGCTTTGCAGGTCGCGCAGGATCTGTTCGTAGATGGTGCCGAAGGTATGGCGGTCGCCGCTGTTATTGAAGTCGATTTCACTGATTTTGTTGATCACCTGGCGAATCAGCGTACCGGACTTCATGTAGTTGTAGGCATCTTCGAACATGCTTCGAATAACCTTGGCTCGCTCGGCAGTCGGGCCATGGGTGACCAGCTTTTCCTTCAAGGTGGGAAAAAGCTGACTGTTAATAAAGTCCGACAGGGCATCGCCGGTAATCCCTTCCGGGTCTTTAGCCCAGGCGCGCCAGCGCAGGTGCGTCGGAAGCGGCGAGGTGTAGTCGTCTTCCAGAAGTTCCAGTTCAGCTTCGCGGTCGTCGAATATTTTGAGAAAGAACATCCAGACCAACTGGCTGATGCGCTGGGCGTCACCGTCAACGCCGACATCCTTGCGCATGATGTCCTGGATGGATTTGATGATGCCGGAAACATTACTCATGCAGTTTTTTCCTCTTTAAACAACTCTTGCTCCAGTTCCTGGATGGCGTTGTCAAATTTGTCTTTGCCGCCAAAGATGTTGTTGATGATTTCTACGGGGGTGCCCATGGCCTTAAAAGGGTCCAGACGCAGAACCTTGGCGCTTTCCAGGGTGCCGACCCCTTCGTCGGCATATTTGTCCAGCAGCGCGGTGAGCACGGCTCTGGCCTGCTCGCCGTATTTGGTGAAATAATCGCGCTTCTTAACCTTGTAGGCCCGCTCCTGCCGGGTGAGCGGCGGTTGACCGTAAGCAATATGGCAAATAAGGTCGAAGTCGCCATACTCCTTGCCAATTTCGGCGGCGAGGTTTTCTAAGACGATGCCGTACTCTTCCAGCTCCTCGATGATGGCCTGTTTTTTCTTGGCACCGTTCCACCGATACAGAAACTGATCCAGCGAAGCATATTCGGATTGAATTTGCTTCCGCGTAAAATCTTTATAGGACTCCGTAATCAAGGTGCCGTCCGGGCCGATGTATTCGATGCGTTCGGCAATTATTATAGCGGGCACATTGCTGACACGGATTTTAATCGCCCCTTCTCCACCGCCGTCATCATCATCATCATCGTCGTCTCCCTCTTCGGGTGGCGGATCGGGCGGAACAGGATCATCGTCATCGCCCGGTTCATAGATCACCACCGGTTCACCGTCGAAGTCGGGATCGCGGAACAGCGCAGTGGCCTTCTTGAAGTCCATGATGGTGAAAAACCACTTGTTGTTCTCTTCGTCGATGCGGGTGCCGCGACCGATGATCTGCTTAAAGATGGTCATGGAGCTGATGGTTTTATCCAGCACGATAAGTTTGCAGGTCTTGGCGTCAACGCCAGTGGTCAGCAACTCAGAGGTGGTAGCGATAACCGGGAACTTGCTTTCCGGGTCGATGAAGTTATCCAGCTCGGCTTTGCCTTCAACGCTGTCACCGGTGATACGCATGACGTATTTGGGGTTGTCCAGGGCGAGTTGCCCTGCGGCGTTGACAATGGCCACACGCATCCGCTCGGCGTGGTCGATGTCCTGGCAGAAAATGATAGTCTTGGAATAGGGATCGGTGGCACGTAGATACTGCATGACCCGGTTGGCGACCAGCTTGGTGCGCTGATTCAGTACCAGAATGCGGTCCATATCCTTCTGGTTGTATTCGCGCTGCTCGATCTCCTGGCCAAGATCATCTTTCATTCCTGGTGGTGGCGTCCAACCGTGAATGTCCTTGTCGATATCGATGCGCACAACTTTATACGGCGCCAAGAACCCATCTTCAATCCCCTGCTTGAGGCTGTAGGTATACACCGGTTCACCAAAGTAGGTGATGTTGGATACGTATTCGGTTTCTTTGGGGGTGGCGGTAAGGCCGACCTGTACGGCGCCGGAGAAATAGTCGAGGATTTCGCGCCAGGCAGAATCATCTGCCGCGCTGCCCCGGTGGCATTCGTCGATGACGATCATGTCGAAAAATTCGCGGGAGACGTTCCTGAATATCTTGTCCTCTTCATCAGGGCCGGTGATGGCTTGATACAGGCCAAGATAGATTTCGTAGGACGGGTCGATCTTCCGGTTCTTTATCTTTGTCATGACCGAGCCGAAGGGCTTGAAGTCGTTGACGAGGGTCTGATCGACGAGAATGTTTCTATCCGCCAAAAAGAGGATGCGCTTGACCTTCCCTGCCTTCCACAGTCGCCAGATGATCTGGAAGGTTGTGTAGGTTTTCCCAGTGCCGGTGGCCATGACGAGCAGTACCCGCCGTTGTCCGCTGGCAACCGCCTCCACCGTGCGATTGATCGCTTCGACCTGATAGTAGCGAGGTTCCTTACCACCAGAAGCAGCTTCGTAGTAGGGTTGAACGACCAGTTCTTCAGCCTGATCTTCGATCCCACGGAATGATTTATAACGCTTCCACAAATCCTGCGGCGGGGGAAACGCTTCGAGGGCAAACTCGGTCTCGATATCTTCCCCTGTGGCTGGGACTTTGTTGTGTGACGCAAAGGCATCACCATTGGAGCTGAAGGCGCTGGGGACTTCCAGTATTTCGGCATAACCCAACGCCTGTTGGATGCCGTGACTAACAGTGTGGTTGTTGTCCTTGGCTTCGACAACAGCGACGGGAACGCCCGGTTCCCAGTAGAGCACGTAGTCGGCAAACTTCTTCTTTTTCTTGTTACGTGAGGAAACATTGCCACGAACGATTATTGGACCAGGAGTTAGCGTTACTTCCTGCCGAATCTGCTTCATTGGGTCCCAGCCTGCAGTTGTTATCGCCGGGGTAATGAACAGACGACAGACGTCTGTTTCACTAAGCTCTTTTTTCTCTTTGCTGCTCATCATATTGATGTCCTGTAAAGAAAATTTGAATTCCTTCGATAACACTTAACTCTGTAGCAGGGGCAGCAATTAATATTTGCGTCCTGATATAAGCAAACTTAAGAGAGAAACCCGGGACTTCCCGGTTTTCTAACTCAACCACTTAATGCGACTCCATCTCCTGACATCTTTCCTTGCTACGAATCCGGCTGATGTTTCATGAGCACTTTGCTTTGTCAAGGTGATCGGTCAAATCTCATCACTCCCCATCCGTCCTGACCAACCCCTGTGCATCGTTGCCGTCAAGCTCAAGAAGCGGAGGCGTGCTCTTGATCCGCTTCTCGACAATGCTGATATGCTCGGCAGGCGGGATAGTTTCCGGCATGGCACCACCGATACGCTTGATCGCCTCGCGCACCTCCCTGCCCACAGCTTCATGCGTGCGGATCGCCTGCTGCTGGTCCTTTGCCGGTGTACGGGCAAGCTTGTCGCGGGTCTGCGTCATGCGGAACTGATTAGCGGCCAGTTCAGTGGTATCCATCCTGTCCATCAGGTTGTCTTTTTTGGGGATACCCTTACGCTGTTTTATCCCTTCATTGCCAAGTCCGCCATACAGTCCCTTGTATCCGGCATCGTGAAAAATGCCGAACATTCTGTCCTGTACGCCAGCTTCTCTGGCTGCTCCGGAAAGGGCCTTGAACTCCTCGCTGGCCTGCTTGCGTATTTCCAGCCGTTCAAGATCAGCCGCCAAAGCGTCGGAAATTTCCTGACGACGCGCCTGGATGGCGAAATACTTCTGCGCTGCTGCAATTTCCGGCTTGCGCGGGTCGCCGTTCTGGGCGATCAGGTAACAGGCAAAGCGCGCAAGATGGAAATCGGAAACCTCTCGAACCGCTCCTCTTCCAGTTGCGATCATTTTGCCGGCGCCGGCAAAATGATGGTCAGGATCGTTTCCTGATTGTTGGCAAGAGGTCATAGCCCGTTTTATTGCGTCCTCAAAACGCCGCCACTGGCCATACCCCAGCAGAGGCTGAAGCTCTCTGGCGCTCCAGTATTCTGCGCCATGCTCATTGGTCTTTTTCAGCTCTTCAAATGTAACGGAACCGCTGACCGGCAATGATCTGTCTGTCATTGAGACACCACCTGTTCATTGATTATCTACCTGGATTCCAGACCTCAAGATGCTCGGAAACCCGGGGCACTCCCCGCATTCTTTTCATTCTTATTGCGTGAGTTTAAGCACTTTTTCCATTCAACCCACTCCCCCCAACAACAATCGCCAGTAATTCAGCTAACACCCCACCTGATTATCTATAGAGATAGCTTCAACTGTTTTGAGCTTTAGCTCTTCAGAATCCGTCTCTTCATTCAACACTGCCGCAATAACCCCACCCAAAAATCCTTTGCTGTTATTCACCATTTTCAGGGCAAAAAAGCCGATTCATCCCCTGAATACCTGCCTGCGAAAGCATACATTTACGTTAAAAACCTTCAGACCAGAAAGTACCAACCTGCAATTCCGGCCGGCCGGAATTATGGTTTAACCACCTGATTTATAACAAAACAGACTCTAAAATGGCCTGTTTTTTTCAAGTCTGTGGCAACGCCTTGAGGTGCTTCATCTTCTGGTAGATCATACTGCGGAGCTTTGTCAGGTTCTGGTTAAGCGACTGTATCTGATCAGCGTTTAACGTTGTTTCATCCAGCAGATACAGGCGTTCGTAAAATTGATCAACAAATGCCAGGTCAATCGCTTCGTCTGCTGGTTTGGGTTTGGCAGTCTTTTTTCTGATCTCTCCACGTGTAAGGCCGCTTTCCTTGTACTTGGTATAAAGGGCCTGCATTTTATCATCTGTTTTTTGCCGGGCTATCAGGGCCAGAATGGTTCGTCCTGCCTTTGGATCATTACGGCAATCATCTTTTACCGTTGCAGGCAGTTTGTTAAGTGAGAGAATCTCAGAAAGGGTTGAATCGGATTTTCCCAGCGCGGCGGCAAGGTCAGCGAGGACGTAATTATGGAGTGACCGTAATCGTTCTATCGCCTCTGCTTCTTCTATTGCGGTCAGGTTTTCACGCAGCAGGTTTTCTACAATGGAGATCTCTGCCGGTTCACCATCGGTAAAGACAGCCGGAATGGTTTTGCAACCTGCCAGTATTGATGCCTGATAACGCCGTTCACCTGAGACCAGTAACAGGGAACCATCGGCATTCTGACGCATAAGCACCGGTTGCAGCACGCCATGCTTCTCAATGGATGTCTTTAATTCAGCAAGTGCCTGTTCATCAAAATATTTGCGCGGCTGGTCCGGGTCTGGCTGTATGGCTGTTATGTCAAGGTTGTACAGTTTTCCTTTGTCGTAGCCGACCGGTAGTGCAAGTTGCATGGTGTTTTAACCTTTCAGATTTAAAAGTGACTGAAATTGCGTTTATCCGGAAAAAAGCAGTTATTTTGTGGCTAATTGCCGTTTTGGGGGGTTATTTCTGATTACATTTGCAGTTGATACCGCCCACTACGCCGCTGCACAACTGCAGTGGGTCATTGAATCGCTTCAGCTGCGTGCGAATGTTTGTACCACAGGAAGCTTCAGCTGGCAAACCAGCTGACGGGAAGTTTTACCAGGCAGGTATAACAATTATCCTGAAAACAGCAGTTAAGATCCATGAAAGGCACGACGTTCAGGAAGGGTGAGCCGTTTTCTCTATCTCTGACAACTCAACATTGACGAGAAAAGACATTAAGAAACCTGATTGGCACGGAGATTCAGAATCAACCCTTTTCCCTCAGGGAGAAGGTGGCTGAAGGCTGGATGAGGGAGCAGCAGTTTGCTGAAATGGACCCTTACCCCTTCACCCTACCCCTCAAGGACGAGGGATTTTCTGAAGATTGGTGCTAATCAGGTTTAGACGCAACAGCAAGCTCCTGCAAAAGATACCGTGTCTATCTCACCACAGGCACAACAGTTAGCCAGTGTTGGTGATCCGGCAGCATTGGAAGCACAGGAATCATCAACAACGAAAGCAAGTGGGGCTGCAAAAGGTAAGGCGTAAGCGAATGCTGCATAACAGTATAGTATTGAGAGAGAGGGCTGAGTTTCAGCCCTCTTTTTTGTTTTAGACGGTATCCAAACGCGAAAGGGCCGCCCCTGCAGGGACGTGATGGACAAGATCAGAGGGAATGTCTGAGCGGAAATGGTAAATGCCCTGTCCTTGGGACAGGGGCTACTAAATGACTACCATTCCAGGTTAAGCATGATCTGGCTAAATTGTGTGCCTGCTGCTACTTGCCTCCAAACACCTTGCGCAGCAGGTCGGTGGTCCGGGCTGCCGGGTCTTTTCTGATCTTTTTTTCCTCTTCTGCCACCATCAGGAACAGGCCATCCAGGGCTTTATTGGTGACATACTCATCAAGGTCAAGGGAAGGCTTGCCTGAAAAGGCTGCCAGAGGTGTGGCTTCATACTTGCCAATCAGCTCCTTGTAGGCCCGGGCAGTGCCTGCCTGATTCATCGCCGTGGTAACACTTGGCTTGAACGCCTCAAACAGTTGTGCGCGGGTCTTTTTCTCAAAAAAAGTAGTGGCTGCCGTATCACCACCGTTCAGAATCTGTTTGGCATCCTCAACCGTCATCTGACGAATGGCATTACCAAAATAGCGGGCCGCCTGCGGTGCTGCCTTTTCTGCAGCCCGGTTCATGCTGAGTACAAACGTATCAACCTGTTGCTGGAAGCCGATCCTGGCTGCCACGTCTGCCACCTGCTGGATTTTGGCCGGCAGCAGGATTTTGATCAACTGGTTACGGAAGTAGCCATCGGGCTTTGAAACCGCTGTTACGGCCTTTTCAGTGCCGGTGGCCAGCGCCTCCTTGAGGCCTTTTACGATAACATTAGTATCAAGGCTGCTACGCTGTTGTGAAGGGGGCAGGATTTCTTGGGACAGGCTGTCCAGAAAACCTGCCTGGCAGGGGGACTGCAGTAAGAAAATTGCGATGGCAATACAACAGGATAACGGTTTCATCTGGGTAACCTCCAAGGTCAGGTTCGTGAGCTAGCAGGCTGTTGAAAAACTACTGCGGAGCCCGTCTACGGCGTTGCGCGGTGCTCGCTTCTTCGTCTAACTAATTGTTATGCCTCAGTCGCTGTGCTCCGCGCGCCTTGTAGGCGTGCTTCCTCATAACGTTTTTCAACAACCTGCGAGAGGTAGTTTATATCAAATTATGCTTATGCAACAGCTCGATCAGTGTCTTATGCT
>NZ_JAOTRZ010000347.1 GCF_030247655.1 Trichlorobacter sp.
GTTCAGTGCACGGTCAACTGCCTCGGTTGCACTTCTAAACAGTTTGCTCCGCGCGCCACGGTATCCTTTGGCAAGCTTCAGAACCTTGTTGCGGCGTTGCCGCGACTTAAAACCACCTTTTGCTCTCGGCATCTTAGTACTCCTTCAGGTTTATTTGCCCGATCCACAAGGGGCCGTTCCTCGCGGTTCTGGGTCGAAACAGCAGATGCTGTTTCTAACTACATGTAGGGGATCAAAGCACAGATGTTCTTTTGATCCACTGCAGCTACGGTATTACTCTGACGCAGATTGCGCTTACGCTTGCTACTTTTGTGAGTCAGGATATGGCTGGTAAATGCATGAGCACACTTTACCTTACCGGTACCGGTCTTTTTGAAACGCTTGGCAGCGCCACGGTTAGTTTTGATTTTAGGCATTGACTTGCTCCTTCTTAATAAGGTTGTGAGTAATACTAATCAAAAAATTAGTGTTTCTTAACTTTAGGGGCAACAATCATAAACAGCTGACGCCCGTCAACCCGTGGTGCAGTCTCAATAACCGCAATATCAGCCAATTCAGCTGCAAATTTTTCAATAACAGCGCGACCGATATCCTGGTGGGTAATCTCACGACCACGGAATACCAGAGTTACCTTCGCCTTGTTTCCTTCTTCAAGGAAGCGGCGTACATGTTTTATCTTAAAATCAAGGTCATGGTCATCGGTTTTAGGTCTGATTTTAACCTCTTTTACCTGCACATGAACCTGCTTTTTCTTGGCTTCCTGCTGCTTTTTGCTCACCTGATACTTGAACTTGCCGTAGTCCATGATCCGGCAAACTGGCGGAGTTGCCGTAGGCGATACCTCAACCAGATCAAGCTGGCGTGCCTCAGCAGCCTCCAGCGCCTCGCGCAGCGTCAGAATTCCTAATTGTTCACCATCATGTGCTACAACACGTACTTCTGATGCACGAATTGCGTGATTGATGTTGACTGTTGCGGTTTTGGTGGGGGCAGCTATGACGACACCTCCTGGTAGAGTGGCACTAAAACTACTTGTAGGCCTTTGTCTCAGCTTCAACAAAAGCGATAAATTCATCCAGTTTCATGGCGTGCAGGTTTTTACCATCACGATAACGTGGCGTTACCGTCCCCTGCTCTACTTCCTTATCACCAATCACCAGCATGTACGGTATTTTCTGTAATTGAGCTTCACGAATCTTGAAATTAAGTTTTTCGTTCCGCAGATCTTCCTGCACACGAATCCCCGCACTCTTGAGCTGCTTGTACACCTCTTGAGCATAAGGGATCTGATTATCTGTGACCGTTAACACAACCGCCTGCACTGGTGCAAGCCACAACGGGAAATTACCGGCAAAATGTTCGATCAAGACGCCAATAAAGCGTTCAATGGAACCGAGGATAACCCGATGTACCATTACGGGGCGTTTCTTCTCTCCGTCACTGGCGACATAGGTCAGATCGAACCGCTCAGGCAGGGTAAAATCGCACTGGATAGTAGCACACTGCCACCGTCTGTCAAGACAATCACGTAGTTTGATGTCAATTTTGGGGCCATAAAACGCTCCATCCCCCTCATTAATCTCAAAATCACGTCCGGTATCCTTTAATGCGCCAAGCAGGGCACCAGTTGCCCTATCCCAGTCTTCATCACTACCAATCGATTTTTCAGGACGAGTTGAAAGTTCCATCTCATATTCAAAACCGAAAATCCCCATCACATCGGAAACAAACTTCAGAACACCTTTAATCTCGGCGTCAAGTTGCTCCGGAGTACAGAGAATATGGGCATCATCCTGGGTAAAACAACGCACCCTCAGCAGACCGTGAAGTACACCGC
>NZ_JAOTRZ010000059.1 GCF_030247655.1 Trichlorobacter sp.
GTCTACTAAAGCGCACAAAGGCCGGGAATTCCCGGCCTTTGTGCGCTTCAAACCGATTCCTGAAGCTTATTTCACCTCAACATTAATCTGCTTCGGCTTCACCTCTTCCTTCTTCGGCAGGGTTACCGTCAGCACCCCTTTGTCACAGCTAGCCGCGACCTTCTCCTGCTCAACCGTGGCAGGCAGCTTAAAGCTGCGCTGGAAGCTACCGAAGTAACGCTCTATCCGGTGGTAGTTCTCCTTCTTGACCTCGCTTTCGTGCTTGCGCTCGCCCTTGATGGTCAGCAGGTTATCCTCAATCCGGACATCAATATCCTTCTGCTCCACATCAGGAAGCTCCGCCTTGATCACAATTGAATCAGCGGTTTCATAGATATCCACCGCAGGCTGCCAGATCCCTTCCTTGATATCTTCGCCGGAGTAATCGTTGTTGCCCCACGACAGATTCAACAGACGATCCATCTGGTCCTGCATACTGCGCAGTTCACGTAACGGGTTGTACTTGACGAGTGCCATTGTTTTCATCCTCCTCAATTTTAAAAACTATGACTGCCTTCTATCCAAAAGATAAGCACTGTTTTTCACCTGTCAAGGGAAGCACGAAGAACGTTCCAGACGCTGGATCAGTCGTCCATCCGGGCTGTACAACTCCAGCTGCATCGGCATCCTGCCTACCGCATGGGTGGAGCAGGAAAGACAGGGGTCGTAGCAGCGGATGCCGTGTTCAACCCGGTTGAGTAGGCCTTCATCCAGTCTGGCACCGGAAAGGTAGCGCTGTGCAATCTGCAGAACGGTGCGATTCATCGCCAGGTTATTCTGCCCGGTGGCGATGATCAGATTAACGTAGGAGAGCAGCCCATGGTCGTCCACGTGGTACTCATGGAACAGGGTGCCGCGGGGCGCTTCCACCACGCCGATACCCACCTTGTTGTTGGTACGGGCATGGCTGCGGACATGGTCGTCCAACAGTTGGGGATCATCCAGCAGTTCACCCATACGCTCCAGGCAGTACAGGATCTCAATCAGTCGAGCCTGGTGGTAGTAGAAACTGCCCAGTATTGGGCCACCGCCATCACGGAACTGCCGGAAGCGGGTCAGCTCCTGGTCAGCCAGCGGGGTGCCGGCAAAGCTGGCCACATTGAGCCGTGCCAGCGGCCCCACCCGGTACATGTTGGCACTGCTGTCATCACCGGCAGGCCGGTAGGTGGGGAACTTGAGATAGCTCCAGCTCTTGCTCTCTTCGCTGATGAACTCGGCATAGCGGGATGGATCGATATCTCCAGTCAGGTTGACGCCGTTCTGATCCACAAAGCGCAAATTGCCATCATACTGTTCCAACCCGCCATCCGCCGAGACCAGCCCCAGGAACAGGCTGGGGAAGGTGCCGTAGCAGTCAGCCTCATCGCTTAGCCGCTGCAGCGCTTCATGGCCCAGTGTCAGCGCCTTTTGTGCAGTGGCAAGCGCCTCCGGCATCCGGGCGGCAATCCAGTCCCGTTTCTCTCTGCTGAGCGGTTCCCTGACCCCGCCGGAGACCGCCCAGGCCGGGTGCACCGAGCGATCCCCCAGCAGGCGGATCACCTCTTGGCCGAACTGACGCAGTCGGATCCCTTCCCTGGCCAGATCTGGCTGCGCCTCGATCAGGCCGATCAGATTGCGCTTGGCCGGGTCGCTCTCCATCCCCAGCAGCAGGTCCGGGCCGGAGAGCAGAAAGAAGCTCAGGGCGTGACTCTGCACCAGCTGGGCATAGTGCATCAGCCGCCGCAGCTTCTCGGCGGTGGGCGGTATCTTGACCCCTTTGAGCATATCACCGGCCTTGGCCGAGGCCAGGGCATGGCTGACCGGACAGATACCGCAAATCCGCTCAGTAATGGAGGGCATCTCGCGGTAGCTGCGTCCCAGACAGAACTTCTCAAACCCGCGAAACTCGGTGACATGGAAACGGGCATCAGCCACCTCTCCGGCATCATTGAGCCGGATGGTGATCTTGGCGTGGCCTTCAATCCGGGTGACCGGTGCTATGGTGATCGTCTTTGACATAAAATCTCCAACTTCAAAGCCAGAATCGTTTTGCCACAGAGGGCACAGAGAACACAGAGGAAAAACTAAAAACAGGACAATGGGTAAGAGACAAAACCGGAAAGCGTCGTTTTTACTTTGTTTGTAATATCATATAGTTGCTTGTACTTTTGCCGTTCTCTGTGCCGCTCTGTGTCCTCTGTGGCAAACGGCTTAGGTTTCTTTACCCAAACGTCCGTTGATCTTCACCCAACATCACCGGTTCTCCGTTCAGGACAGCCGTAATAGCCGCCAGAATCCGCTCCGGATCTGGCGGGCAGCCGGGGATAAAGGCATCCACCTCCACCACCTGATGCAGCGGAAGTACCCGTGGCAGCAGCTCCGGAAGAACGTCGCCATCCTCACCACTTCGGGGCAGGCTGCCTGGACCAGCCTGATAGACGCTGGTCAGCAGGTCATCCACCTTGAAGACGTTACGCAAGCTGGTGACATTGCCCGTAATGGCACAGTCACCGAAGCTGACCAACAGCCTGGAGTTTCTGCGAATCTGCTGGAGCAGTTCCAGGTTTTCCAGATTGGCCACCGCCCCTTCTATCAGGGCCAGATCGACCTGCTCCGGGAACTGTTTGGCATCCACCAGCGGACCATAGACCAGCTCAATCCGGTCGGCAAGCTCAACCAACAGCTCTCCCAGATCCAGCAGGCTCATATGACAGCCGGAACAGCCACCCAGCCAGGCGGTTGCCAGACGCAGCTTGCTCATAATGACCTCCCCTGCGCTGCCAGACGTCTGCGCTCCAGAATCCGGTTCAGGAAGCTGCGCTCTTTCTTCATCTCGCCCACCGTGGCCCCCTTCTTGTACAGGGCGCCGGTGGGGCAGAGCTGAACGCACTTGCCGCAGTCGGTGCAACTGGTGCTGCTGCCCCAGGGGCGATCAAGGTCTGCCACTACCCGGCTGGTTGAGCCTCGTCCTCTTACATCCCAGGTGTGGGCGCCTTCCACAGCATCACAGACCCGCACACAGCGCAAACAGAGTACACAGCGGTTGTGATCCAGGGCAAACCGCTCGCGGCTGGCATCCATCGGTAACTGCTGGTGCAGGTAATCAAAACGGACATGGTCAATTCCCAGCTTGGCAGCCAGCGCCTGCAGTTCGCAGTTATTGTTCTGGACACAGATGGAGCAGGTGTGGGTCCGTTCTGCCAGCAGCAGCTCCACCAGCATCTTGCGGTACTCAATCAGCTTGTCGCTGTGGGTGGTAACCACCATCCCCTCTGCAGCCTTGGTGATACAGGCCGGTACCGGGCGGGGGGAACCTTGCAGCTCAACCAGACAGAGGCGGCAGCCCCCCATCGCCTCAAGCCCTTCAAAATGACAGAGGGTGGGGATATCGACCCCGTGTTCACGGGCTATTTCCAGGATGGTCTGTTCCTTGCGGGCAGAGAACAGCTCATTGTTGATAGTCAGGGTAATGGCCGGCATCAGTATTCCTCCCCGTCACAGCGCAGTGCGCTGATCCGCTGCAGGAGCTGCTCACCCAGCAGATGCAGCGGCAGTTCGTTCATAGTACAGACGCCAGCCGGGCAGCGTCGGTCATTGATATGTGCCTCATACTCCTGCCGGAACCATCGCAGGGTGGAAAGTACCGGGTTGGGTGCCGCCGCCCCCAGCCCGCAAAGTGAAGTATCCTTCACCATCTGGCAGAGTTGTTCCAGGGTCTGAAGATCCCGTTGTGAGGCGCTGCCGTTACAGATCCGTGAAAGCAGACGATAAATCTCCACCGTGCCGGTACGGCAGGGCACGCACTTGCCGCAGCTTTCATCCAGACAAAACTCCATGAAGAAACGGGCAACATCCACCATGCAGCTCTTTTCCCCCATCACAATCAGGCCACCGGAGCCCATGATTGAGCCAAGCGCCTGCAGATTCTCATAGTCCACCGGCGTATCCAGCTTTTCTGCCGGGATACAGCCACCGCTTGGGCCGCCGGTCTGGGCCGCCTTGAAGTTCATCCCATTGGTCAGCCCACCGCCGATCTCAAAGACGACCTCCCGCAGACTGATCCCCATCGGAACCTCAATCAGGCCGTTATTAACCACCTCGCCGCACAGGGCAAAGACCTTGGTACCCCGGCTCTTGCCGTTGCCAATGGCGTTAAAGGCCTGGGGACCAATATTGAAGATGGAGGGGATATTGCCGAAGGTCTCCACATTGTTGATCAGGGTCGGGCAGCCCCACAGCCCTGCCTCAGCCGGATAGGGTGGACGGATGCGGGACTGTCCCCGTCTGCCCATGATGGAAGCCAGCAGCGCGGTCTCTTCACCGCAAACAAAGGCACCGGCGCCAATCCTGATGTCGATCCTGAAGCTGAAGCTGGAATCCAGTACCCGGCTGCCCAACAGACCGGCCCGTTCTGCATCCTTGATCGCCTTATGCAACCGCTGGGCTGCCACCGGATATTCGCCACGTACATAGACGTAGCCCTGATCAGCGCCGATGGCATAGCCAGCAATGGCCATCCCCTCCAGAATCCGGTGGGGGTCGGATTCCATCAGGGAGCGATCCATATAGGCGCCGGGGTCACCCTCATCGCCATTGGCCACCACAAACTTACGGCCGCCGCTGCTCTTGCGCACCAGCTGCCACTTGAGCCCGGTAGAGTAACCGCCGCCGCCCCGGCCGCGCAGGCCGCTCTGTACCACGCCATCACAGACATCATCGGGGGACATCTCATGCAGCGCCTGCGCCAGACTCTCATAACCGCCCCGGGCGATATACTGCTCAAGGGATTCAGGATCGATCCTTCCACTATTGGCCAGCACCAGCCGGATCTGACGGCTGAAAAACGGCCAGTCCTTCGGCAGCAGGTTCTGCTCCGGCAGTTGCTGCTGCTGTAAGGCTGTACTCAGGATTGTACAGGCCAGCTCCGGTGTCACCTTCTCCCAGACCTGTTCCGGCTGGTCCGGTTGCAGGACAGTCAGCAGCGGGCCACGGCTGCAGGGGCCCTGACAGCCGGTGCTCACCAGCTCCAGATCAGCCGGATTTCCCAACCTCGTCAGCTGTTCCCGCAGTGCCGCCACTACTGCCTCGGCTCCGGCTGCCACGCAGGGGGTGCCGCAGCAGACCAGCAGCCGCAGACGGCAGGCCTGCTGTTTCTGCAGGGTTGCTTCAGCCAGTTCTGCCAGTTCACCCCTGTTCATGTGGCACCTCCAGCAGTCCGTGCAGCTTTTCAACCGCACTGTCCGGTGTCTCCGGCCCGTAGACCACATCATCCACAGTCAGCATCGGCGCCAGTGAGCAGTTGCCCAGACAGCGGGCCGTACCCAGAGAGAGCTTGCCGTCTGCCGTGGTCTGGCCGGCCTTGATCCCGGCCGCCTGCTCCAGCCTGCCCAGAATCTCGCCCGCCCCTTTGACATAACAGGCCGTGCCGGTGCAGACAATGCAGGAATGCTCCCCCTTGGGACGCAGAGTAAAGAAGTGATAAAAGGTGGCCACCCCAAAGACCTGGCTTTCCGGTAGCTTTAACTGGGCCGCCACATGGCCCAGCAGTTCACGACTTAAATAGCCAAACGCCTCCTGGGCCGTATGCAGCACCTCAATCAGGGCATCAGGCTGGTACTGCAACCGCTTCATGGCCCGCTCCACCAACTTCAGGCGGGGATCATCGGCAAGCTCTGTATGTTTACAGCAGTCACCACTCATAGGCACTCCTTTACGTGCTCAACATCAGCATTTCAGTATAGTTTTAGATACAACTGATTTCGTGATTGTCAACCAACCCTTTCAGATTGTAACCGGCCCGTAAGATCAGGTAGTATGCACAACAGTCCAGGGAGGTGGATCATGTTGCAGTACAAGGTGGTTGAGCTGTCTAATGTGACCGAAGAGGCCATTGAAGAGGCGCTGAACGAAAAAGTGGCTGAAGGATGGAACTTTGACGGCATGCAGTTTGCCATGCGGGAGAGCAGCAAACGGCCGTCTATGGCCTTTCTGCTGTTTACGCGGGAAGATGAAGATGCATAACCCTATTAGTACCCGGAGGTCTGTAACTGTGTACCGTCATATCATACTATTTGTCCTGTTGCTGTTCAGCGCTGTTTCTGCCTTTGCCGCCGTGCCGACCTCCTCAATCAACCTGAGTGTTGAGTCCTCGGCGTCAGATTTAAGCGCCATCGTCAACCAATCGCTGCCCAAAGAGCTGTACAAGGGACAAGGCGGGCTGGGCACCTCGGTAACCGTGCAGCGTACCGGTCCGGTTGCGGTCACGGCCAACGACAACTTTATCTACCTGACCCTGCCGGTACAGCTGACCTTCAGCTATGGCTTCTATGAGAGCTACCCGTTGCGAGCCGGGCTGCGCTTTAAGGCAAGGGTAAACATTTCCCCGGACTGGCGGTTAAAAACAGAGTTGTACTATACCGGCCTGTCGGACAATCTGGCCGACAGTCTTAAGCTGGGACCGCTCTCCCTGAAACCCAAAAACATGGTGGAGGCGATTACCCAACCGGTGCAGCGGTTGCTGACGCCGATCATAGACACCAAGGTTAATGATGCCGTTAAATTACGAGCCAAGGTTGCCCCCCTGTGGCAGCAGGCCTTTAACCCGACCCAGGTCAACAAAGAGTTCAGTACCTGGCTAAGGCTGACCCCGGAACGGATTGTGATCAGCCCGCTCCAGGCTGCCAACAACCAGATCAGACTGGCAGTCGGTATCATCACCGGTGCTGAAATAACCATTGGACCTAAACCTGCTGCGGTTCCGCCACGGCCGTTACCTCCGGTCCAGTTGCTGTCAACCTTTGATAAAACCTTTCATATCCAGCTTGCCACCGACATCTTCTTTGATGATCTGGTGACTGCCCTTAATCCTGTCCTGCTGGACAAAACCTTTGGTGAGGACAAAAAGATCACCATTAAGAAATTCAGCATAAAGGGAGAAGAAGGACGTCTGGTGGTTAACCTGACCAGCACCGGTGATTTTGACGGTGAGCTGACCGTGCTGGCGAAACCAACCTATAATCCGCAGACCAACAGCCTGACCTTTGAAGAGGTTGATTTTGATACCAGACATGCTGGATGGCTGATCAGCGCCGGAAGCTGGCTGTTTAGCAGCACAATCCGCAACACCATCAAAGAGAAGCTGGACAGCGCAGTGGTTGAACAGCTGGAAAAGGCCCGCGTCAAGGCATCCACAACCCTCTCATCACTGCAACTAGCCGAACGGGTCAGGCTGAGCGGTAACGTTAAGTCCCTCTCACTGGGCGAAGCGGCTGTACTGCCGGATCGCCTGTCTGTGCAGGTGGTGGCCCAGGGTGAGGCCGGGGTGATTTTGAAGTGATACCAGCCAAAACAACTTGCACCCCACACGCGAAGCAGATACTATATGCGCAACAACTATGCGCATAAGGAGTATGGTATGCTGACAGCCATGTATGACACCAGCGCCCCTAAAAAGCCCACCAATGTAAGCATTAACCGTGATCTGCTCCAGCAGGCTAAAGAACACCAGATTAACCTTTCACGGGCCTTGGAGACACGACTTGCTGAACTGCTGCGTGAGCATAAACAGCAGCAATGGCGGCAAGAAAACCACGAAGCGGTTGAGGCCTACAATCGGAGGATCGAGACCCATGGTTGCTTCAGCGATGGCCTGAGGCGGTTTTAATGGCACAGTTCGACGTCTACGCCAACCCCAACCAAGCCACAAATCGTACCATCCCCTACCTGCTGGACGTACAGGCCGACCTGCTCAGCGATCTGGCAACCCGCGTGGTGGTGCCGCTCTATGCTGCCACTGCCGCTACCAAGGCAGCTCAACACCTCAACCCGCGCTTTCAGGTCAAACGCACCTCGGTGATTATGTCCACAGCCGAACTAGCCGGTGTGCCGCTTTCTGCGCTCGGTGATCGGGTTGATTCATGGCAGCATCACCGATCTGAAATCATTGCTGCGCTTGATTTTCTGATCAGCGGGTTTTGAAGAACCAACCTGCTGATGTTTTTGAAGAAAAGAATGAAAAATAATGACAAATCAATCTGATACCATACAGATTTACCAGGATGCAGAAGGCAGACCTGCGCTTGAAGTAAAGTTGGATCAGGAAACGGTCTGGCTGACGCAAGAGCAGATGTCTTTGCTGTTTGGCAGAGAGCGTTCTGTTATTACCAAACATATTGGCAGCATTTTCCGGGAGGAAGAGCTGGATAAAGAAAGCAATGTGCAAAATATGCACATTGCTCATTCAGACAAGCCGGTTACTTTCTATAACCTTGATATTATCATCTCGGTCGGTTACCGCGTTAAATCCCAGCAGGGAACCAGATTCCGTCAATGGGCCACCAAAACCCTGCGGGATCACCTGGTCAAAGGCTACACCATTAACCAGCAGCGACTGCAGGAACAGACTGAGAAGCTCAACGACCTGCGCAAGACCGTTACCCTGCTGGAGCAGACCATTGCCCGACAGGAGATCGGCCTTGAAGAGGCTAAAGGGCTGCTGGCGGTTATCACTGACTACGCATATGCCCTGACCACGCTGGACCGTTATGACCATGGCACCCTTAGCATCGGCTCTACCACGCAGAATAGCGATTATCTCCTTGGGTACGATGAGGCGATCAGCATTGTGGCCTCCATGAAGGGGAAGTTCGGCGGGCTGTTTGGGCTGGAAAAAGATGATGGCTTCAAAAGCGCCCTGGCCACCATCTACCAGACCTTTGGCGGCAAGGAACTGTACCCCAGCGTGGAAGAAAAGGCCGCTAATCTGTTGTACTTTGTGGTCAAGAACCATGCCTTTTCAGATGGCAATAAGCGGATTGCCGCTGCCCTGTTCGTCTACTTCCTGGGCGGCTGCGGTTGCCTGTACCGGCCAGACGGCGGCAAGCGCCTGGCTGACAACGCCCTGGTGGCCCTGACCCTGTTGATTGCCGAGAGCAGACCGGAGGAGAAGGACACGATTGTAAAGGTTGTGGTGAACCTGATTAACCGGGAGAATTAACAGAGCCTACCGAATCAAATGTTCCATTTGGGAAGGTCACCGGTTCACACGCACGTCAACCGGGCAATAACTAGTTGCACAAATAATAAAAGCAGTTCCCTTTATGGAGCTGCTTTTATTATTTGTTTTCATGTTAACTCACTTCTAAAATTTTGATGCATTCAGACCATAAATTCGGCATTCTAGGACTTCAAATGGTCACAAATTTTAGTTCCAATCGATACCCGGCCAATCAAAGGGTTCAGGATCCTGTGTAGTTGTTGTTGTGCCAGTGCCGGTTGTACCCTGATTCTTGCCTCCCTCGGCCATGGCAGGCACGCTGACTGACATGGATACTAGCACCAATAGTACAATTAACTTTTTCATGAGAACGGCTCCTTTTCCTTTTCGAGTTGAACAGCTTTGCAAACTATAAGCAGTAAAAGTGCCATACTAATAACAAGCCTAATATTACGGCTTATTTAACTAATTTTACCAGGAAAACACAAAGGAACTGATGCAAGAAATGCACCTATGGTCTGCAATTTTTGCACTAGTATCTTTTCATTAACAGACTCAATAATGTACATAAATTTCTCTGGTAAACAGATTACGGGAACGCCTGAAGTGTCAGGCATGAACGATTAAAAGATGGTAAAGCGAAGCCCCAAAAAAGTTGACAGGTTAAAGCCATGCCCGTTGCAACAAAAATTAAACAGACACAAAAATTGGACACCCCATGAACAACACCCTCTATCTAATCGACGGCTCCTCCTATCTCTACCGGGCCTATTTTGCCATCAAGCGGCTGTCATCCCCCAGCGGATTCCCCACCAACGCCATCTATGGCTTTACCCAGATGCTGCTCAAGCTGCTGAAGGATTACCAACCTCAGCACCTAGCCATGGTCTTTGATGTGGGGCGAGTGACCTTCCGTACTGAACTGTACCCGGCCTACAAGGCCAACCGGGCCGAGATGCCGGATGATCTGCGCCAGCAAATCGGGCCGATCCGCGATCTGGTGCGAGCCTTTAATATCCCGGTGGTGGAACTGCAGGGGTTTGAGGCCGATGACCTGATTGGCACCCTGGCTGCCCGCTGGGAGGCGACCGGCGGCAACGTGGTGGTGGTGACTGGTGACAAGGATCTGATGCAGATTGTGACCGACCAGACCACCCTGCTGGACACCATGAAGAACGTGACCTCTGCCATTCCCCAGGTGCATGAACGTTTTGGCGTTGGGCCGGATGGCGTGATTGACATCCTGGGTCTGGCTGGTGACACATCTGACAACATCCCCGGTGTGCCGGGCATTGGTGAGAAGACCGCCATCAAGCTGGTTCAGCAGTTTGGCTCCATGGACAGCCTGCTGGAACGGGCTGCAGAGGTGCCGGGCAAGGTTGGCGAGAAGCTGCGTGAATTTGCGGAACAGGCCCGTCTTTCCCGCGTGCTGGCCACCATTATCAAGGATGTGCCCTATGACCTGCACCCGGATCAACTGCTGGCGCAAGAGCCGGATACGGAACGTCTGAACGAGCTGTTCAAGCTGTATGGCTTCCATACCCTGATCAAGGAAATGACCGCCCAGGCCACCCTGCAGACTGACCAGTACCACTGCATCCTGACGGGTGATGATCTTGAGAAGCTGGCTCAGCGCCTGGAATCAGCCCCTGCCTTTGCCTTTGATACCGAGACCACCGGCCTTGATCCCCGCAGTGCAGAACTGGTGGGGATTTCCATCTCACTACAGGCCCATGAGGCGTTTTACATCCCGCTGGGGCACCACTATCTGGGGATGCCGGATCAGCTGCCAAGGGAGACCGTGCTGAACCGCCTGCGCCCAGCCTTTGGCAACCCGGCCATCCGCAAGATTGGGCAGAACCTGAAGTTTGACCTGCAGGTACTGGCCACTGCCGGATTGGAGGTGCAAGGTAGTTGGTGTGATACCATGCTCTGCTCCTACCTGCTGAACCCTTCCCGTGGCGGCCATGGCCTGGATGCCCTGGCACAGGAACACTTGAATCACAAGATGGTCTCCTACGACGAGGTAACCGGCTCCGGCAAGAACCGGATCTGCTTTAGCGAGGTGGAGATTGAGAAGGCCACCCGCTATGCTGCCGAGGATGCTGATGCCACCTGGCTGCTGCATGAAAAACTGCTGCCGATGCTGAAGGAGCAAGGGCTGGAGAAACTGCTGTTTGAGCTGGAGATGCCGCTGATGGAGATCATGACCCGGATGGAGCAGCATGGCGTGCTGCTGGATCTGGGCTATCTGGCCGAGCTGGGAAGCGGTTTTGGCGGGCGGATGGTTGAGCTTGAAAAACGGATTATCGAGCTGGCAGGCGGGCCGTTTAACCTTAACTCTCCCAAGCAGTTGGAAGAGGTGCTGTTTGAACGGCTGGGGCTACAGGCTGGCAAGAAGACCAAGGGCAAGACCGGCAGATCAACCGACAACGAGGTACTGACCGGGCTGGCTGAGGAGCATGAGATCGCCCGGCTGTTGCTGGATTACCGTGGGCTGGCCAAACTGAAGTCCACCTATACCGATGCACTTGCCAAGTTGACCGACAGGCAGGGCCGCGTCCATACCTCCTATAATCAGGCAGTAACCGCCACCGGTCGGCTTTCTTCATCGGACCCGAACCTGCAGAACATCCCGATCCGCACCGATGAAGGTCGTCGGATCCGCGAGGCGTTTATTGCGCCGCCAGGCCACCTGATTCTGGCAGCTGACTACTCCCAGATCGAGCTGCGGGTGCTGGCACACCTATCGGCTGATCCGGTCTTCTGCGATGCCTTCAGCCAGGATGAGGATATCCATACCCGCACCGCCAGCGAGGTGTTTGGTCTGTTCCCGGAGATGGTTACCTCTGAGATGCGACGTCAGGCAAAAACCATCAACTTTGGCATCATCTACGGCCAGGGAGCATTTTCGTTGGCCAAGCAGTTGGGGGTGGCCCGTAACGTGGCAGAGAAGTTTATTAGCGCCTACAAAGAGCGTCACAGCGGGGCAATAGCCTTTCTTGATTCCTGCATCGCCACGGCAAAAGAGACAGGATATGTCACTACTATTTTGGGGCGTAAGCTGCCGATTGCTGACATCACCAGCAGTAACGGCAACCTGCGTTCCTTTGCTGAGCGCAACGCCATCAACTACCCGATCCAGGGCTCTGCGGCGGATATCATCAAACAGGCCATGCTGGGGGTGGATCGTGCCATTCGTGCCGAAGGGCTGCAAAGCCGCCTGATCATGCAGGTGCATGACGAACTGGTCTTTGAGGTGCCGGAGGCGGAACTGCAACAGATGCGGGAACTGGTGAACCGGGAGATGTCACAGGCAGTGGCGCTGAAGGTGCCGCTCAAGGTGGATATCAACTTTGGCAAAAACTGGAGCGAAGCGCACTAGTGTATGAAAGGTGAAAATTGCCACGCCATAATCCTTTCAACCCTCAACTATGGGGAGAGCGACCGGATTGTATCGCTCTTTACCCTGGAGTATGGCCGCCTGCGCGGCTTTGCCAAATCTGCACGGGCCAGTCGCAAGCGATTTGGTGGACAGCTGGAACCAACCAACAGAATTGAAGTCAGCTTATCCCTGAAAGAAGACGGTTTAAGCAGAATTGAGCGGATCGAGCAGAGCAGCTGTTATCCTGAACTGCACGAACAGCTTGAATCTCTGGCCCTGGCACTGTATGCTTGTGAACTGGTTGAGGCACTAACCCCGGAAGGGCATCCCCTGCCCAGACTATTCAGATTACTGTCCACCCTGCTTGATCATCTGGCAGCCCAAACAGGATCAGCAGCAGACCGTAGATTCTTTGAAATAAACGTCCTGAATATTCTGGGCTATCGTCCAGTACTGGATACAGCACTGCTGCAACCACTTTCTGATTGTATGAAGACCGGCAGTTTTGGAAAAATCAGGTTTACTGATACAGAGCTGGATGCAGCAGGGCGTTTGCTGGATCGTCAGATCAGCAGCCACTGTACCCACCCACTGAAAAGCAGGACATTTCTTGAAAATCTGAACTGAAAGCCGTTGAAGGAACAAGGATTCACTATGAGGCACCGCATATACACCAGACTACTCGCACCATCAGTACTGTTCAGTTCTGCACTGATACTGCTTGTGGCACAGATCAGCTTGGCTGCCCCCGGCTTTGATCTGGATCTGAAAGATCTGAAAAAACCTTCACAACCGGCTGTTCCCAAGAAGGCTGCCCCACCCGGAAAAAAGAGGGGTGAGGCCAAGGCAACGCAAAAAAAGCAACCTGCGGTTGCAGATGCAAAGCCTGCAATCAAGCAGCCTAAAATCGCCCTTAACCCAACACCACAACCAGCCCCTGAACAGTCAGAGCTGATCCTGCACCGGGGCGACAATTCCTGCCAACTGGCTGAGCGGATTGCTGTTGCACTGGCCCGCACGGTTCCGACAGAATTGCTGCTAAATGGTCTGGACCTGAAACCGGTTGCCACGGTAAATCATGGGCAGCTGGACCTGATGGTAACCTGCGGGCTTCAGGTTGCTGAGGCCTATACCTACAGCCGTCTGTTGGAGGAACATCAGGTGGAATTGGTAAACATCAGGGGGGATGAAACAGCAGGTCAGACAGCACAGAAAATCATTGATGCCCTTGCCCTACCCTACCAGCTAGAACATGCAGAAAAAGAGACTGACGGCAGCACACAAATATATCTTTTTCCGGCAGATGCGCAGCGGCAACGCCCACTACGGCTGGTTGTGCAACCTTAGCCCTGAAGCTAGCGCAGTCTGCCCCGGGCATTACCGTACTGGAAAAATGCAATCAGCTTAAACTCATCCTTTGTGTAAGACCTGGGTAGTTTCCCCAGACCGCCACCAGTCTGGATTATCCTTAAAATTCTGAAAACTTCCTCATCAAGTATATTTTTACCGGAACCATTCAGCAGCTCATATTTCGTAATATCGCCAGAACGGTTAAATGTGATCTTCATTGCCACTACTCCCTCATCACCCCGTAGAGCAGCTTCAGCAGGATAGCGCCAGACACCATACACCCGATCCTCAAAACGTCTTAGCAGAGAGCCCAGCTGTACATCATCAGTATTCAGGAACCCTGTGTCACCATTAGCGATATCATCGGCAAACCGTCGGCGGTAGTTTTCCTCCAGTTGTGCCATCCGGCTGGCACTGGGGGCCAGGTTGGGTTGTGATTTGGTTCCCGTACCGCCGCCCCCCCCTGTGCCTGACTGTTGTTGCGGCTTGCGACGCAACAACTCATTGACCGAGCTGCCCGCTTCCGACGGCCTTGCAGGTGGACCGGCCGGACCGGGACGTCCTGATGAAGCAGAAGGCTTAACCCTTGCTGATTGACGAGTTGGGGCTGTTTTTGAAGCAGGAGTTACCGGCGTTGCCTGCCGGGGGGCGGTTTCTTTGACTACACGGCGACGCTGATCTGATGGACGCGCCTTCTGGTCCTGCTGAGGGGTTGGAGGAGTCTTGAGCTCAGGCATATCCTGAAGATCAATAAAGGTGGGCTCTGAAATCTGCTGTTGTTGCTCTTTTGGCCAGAGATACCACGTTACAAAGACTGCCACGTGCAGCACAATTGAAATGAGCAGCAGGTACAGAAACGTCTTTTCTACATACTGATCTGACGACATCCCTCTGGCCAGGGGTACATCCTCCCGGAAACTGGAGAGGGGATGCTTAAAATCCGCATCCCCTCTCGTTGTTTCGTCTCTCCGCTCTGACGTTGACCTTAAAAGGTCCTCTGGCGAGTTCCTCCACAGATGGGTCTCAATATGCCGCTTCAGGCAGTTCCCACGTATTGAGGGCAGCACACCACGGCAGGGAACGATTCCCGTTTCAACAAGTATTCCGCCCGGGCGCTACAGGTACAACGGGCAGAGCAGAGAGCAATTGATTACGTTTTTATCCTAGACCCAGCAGACTTTTTTTTCAAGCGGTTTATGCACAAGAACCGAGGTAGTTTTGCAAACGCTTCAAATCAGCCATCAACGCCTCAAACCCAGGAAAGGTAAGGGATTGCGGACCATCGGACAGTGCCTTTTCCGGCTCAGGGTGAACTTCCACCAACACCCCGTGGGCACCAGCCACCAGGGCCGCCTTGGACATGGGGGTAACCAGGCTACGCTTGCCGGTGGCATGGGAGGGATCAACCATAATCGGCAGGTGGGTCAACTCCTTAACCAGCGGTACCATGGCCAGATCCAGGGTGTTGCGGGTAGATGTCTCAAAGGTACGGATTCCCCGCTCACAGAGGATGACCTGCTCATTCCCTTCGGCCAGGATATACTCAGCCGCTGCCAAAAATTCCTCTATGGTGGCGCTCATGCCCCGCTTCAACAGGATCGGCTTTCTG
>NZ_JAOTRZ010000348.1 GCF_030247655.1 Trichlorobacter sp.
GGGTACGGATCTCATGGCTCATGTTGGCCAGAAACTGGCTCTTGGCACGGCTGGCAGATTCTGCAGCCTGTTTGGCTTTACGTAATTCATCCTCAATATTTTTGTACTCAGTGACATCAAAAAACTCAATCACCCGGACCGACCTGCCTTTGTAGACGACATTCTTGCCTTTGATTGAAAGTGGATAGCGCGAGCCATCCTTGCGCAGACCAATCACTTCATAGCGCTGGTCATAGCCGCTTTTGATATTGTGCAGCACTGTATCTAGGGTTTCAGGTGCAATCAGCATGAGGCCGTCCATACCGATCAACTCCTGGTGGCTGAAACCGGTGATCTCTGATAGCCCCTGATTACATTCAAGGATCCTTCCTTTATCATGGATGATAATGCCGCCATAAGAGGCTTCACTCAACGCTCTGAAACGATCTTCACTTTCAAGCAGATCATGTCCTGCCTGTTTGCGCTCGCTAATGTCACGGGCAATGCCATACAGCCCGATTATTTCACCATGCTCATCATAAATCGGGTATTTACGATTATCGACCCAGCCTTTTCTGCCATCCCTGGTCAGGATTTCCTGGATTTCCTGGGCAACCGGTATCCCTGCAAAGACCTGCTTTTCAAGCTGATAGTAAAGGTCAGCGTATTCTTCGGGAAATACGTCGTAGTCAGTCTGGCCGATCAGATCCGTCCAGTGTTCAGCTGGACTGCAGAGAGTCACCAGGGTCTGACTGGCTCCGGTAAAGACATGGTTGCGGTCCTTAAAATAGATGTAGTCGTCAGTATTTTCCATCATGGCCCGCAGATATGGCATTGAAGTCACATCGGCCATGGTTCGGCTCAGACCCTTGGCATCCTGCATCAGCAGTTCAAGGGTTATGCCCCGACCGCTCTCTAGCTGCCTTTTGGAGCAGCCTTTGAGGCAGCGGATGCTTCCGTTGGCTTGTCTGATACGGAGATTGAAGGTGTCAGTACCCTGGCGGTGCTCTGAAGAAAATAGCTGTTCAACAATATCACGGTCGTGGGGATGGATTAGATCGTACAGGGATACGGCACCAGAAAGAAAATCGTGGGGTGCAAAGCCAAGCAACTCCCGCACGCTTTCGCTGACGGAGGTCAACTGAACCTGCTCCGTCAGCAGCAGACAAAACTCTGCTTCAAGCACCGGGGTGTTGGGTATCTGTTTTATCGTTGTTGCCATAGCACCCTCACAAAGATGACAACCCGCATGATGCGGTAACGGGCAGCCGTACCCTGCTGACCGTACCCTGACCCGCAACCGACTCAATCTCAATACTACCCCCTGCCGCGATGATCGCTTCACGGGCCACGGTCAGGCCCATGCCGCTGCCCCCCCCCACCGGACGGGTGGTGAAGAACGGTTCAAAGATGCGTGGCAGATTCTCTGTTGGAATACCACAACCGTTATCGCTGATACTGACCAGCACCTGATCAGCATCCTGCAGCGCCCGGACTGTCAGTTCAAGCCGGTCAACCCGCGATTTGAGGGCATTATCCAGTATATTGGCAAAGGCCTGCAGCATCAGCGGTACCCGGCAAATAACCGTTGGCACCGGTTGCAGATCAGTGATCAATGTTGTGTTGGGCGGAAACTTGGCAGCCATGCCTGCCAGCAGCTGTTCCAGCTCCCGCTTGAGCTCCATCGGCTGTTGTTCCATGCCCTCAAGATGGGCAAAATCTTTCAGTTGCGCCACAATTGAGGCAATCCGGTCAGCCCCTTCCAAGGACTGTCCCAGCAACACCCCGCTGTCTTCCAGTAGAAAATCCAGCTTCAGCTCTTTCCAGCGCTGGTCGGTCTGGCTACGGATATCAGT